>DASQVJ010000315.1:0-4534 GCA_035640835.1 Bryobacteraceae bacterium | reverse complement strand
GGAATTTTCGACAGAACCAGGCATACGTGACATCATTCTCGACGGTTCGTCCCGAACGCAAGGCGCTCATTAATCGGACCCACAGATTTTAAGGGTGCGTGGACGCGCAGCTAGGAAGCACACGTGCACAGTGTTGAGCGTCCCTGCCTCTCTGCGGGTCGTCCGTAAAGAGCCGCATCCTATTTGAGGTGTCTGTTCATGGTTCATTCAAGATTGCTCAATTGCCTGACCGCCTTGGTGATTCTCGTGCTCTCGGGTGATCTCAATGCTCAGCAATTGATCGTTCTGAAAAACTTCGACGTAATCGACGGGACCGGCGCGGCAGTGCAGCGCAACAGAACAGTCACGATCGCAGGAGACCGCATTCGATCCATTTCAAGTGCCCAGGCAAGTACGCCTCCCACTGCGACGGTTGTTGATATGCGCGGCTCGACGATTATGCCGTTGATCATCAACGCGCATGGGCACCTCGGCCTGGTAAAAGGCACGACGATTTCCGTTGCGAATCAGACGGACGAGAATATTCGTCATCAGCTGCTGCGCTATCAGGACTACGGAGTTGGAGCAGTGCTATCCATGGGCACCGACGGGCAAAGGTTCGCCGAAATACGGGAGGCCTCCCGCCGCGGACTCCTGCCTGGAGCAGATGTTTTTTCTGCCGGCATCGGCATGGACGAGAAAGATGGCGTGCCGCCTGCGAGCATGGGATTCACGAGTGTCTTGCGCCCCGAGACTCCTGAGGAGGCGCGCAGATACGTTGCGCAACAAGCGCCGCGAAAACCCGATTTCATTAAGATCTGGGTGGATGATTTCTGGGGACAATTCCCCAAACTGCCACGAGCAACATACAAGGCGGCCATCGACGAAGCGCATAAGCACGGCTTGCGGGTCGCGGCGCATCTGTATCACCTGGACGATGCTCGATCACTGGTTGCGGACGGCGTAGATGTGATGGCACACAGCATTCGGGATGGCGATATTGACAACGCGCTGCTCGCCGACATGAAAGCACGTCATGTTGCGTACATTCCGACCTTATCTCTGGACGATTTCGCGTTTGTGTACGGTGGCTCGCCCAGCTGGATCGACGACCCATTCTTTCGAGCCGCACTGGATCCCGGCGTTCTCGAGATGATTACCAGCGCTGAGTACAAGGCGAAAACTCGCGCGAGCAAAGTGACTGCCGAGGAGATGAAGGCCCTTCCCATTGCGATGCGCAATCTGAAGAGGATTCATGACGCCGGCATCCCTGTCGCGCTCGGGACTGATTCGGGCGCGACCCCGGTGCGCGTACAAGGGTTTGCCGAACACAAGGAACTGGTGCTGATGGTGCAAGCGGGGCTGACGCCTTTACAAGCCATCAGCGTTGCAACGAAGAATGCAGCGCAACTGCTCGGAGTTGCGGATCAGTACGGCACGTTGGAACCCGGCAAGAAGGCGAACTTCATCGTGCTGGAGAAAGACCCATCTCAGAACATTCGCAACACGCAACTGATCCGAGCTGTTTGGAAGAACGGCACCAAAGTAAGCGACGGCCCCACCAAAACACGACAGCAGGCTATGCGTTAGGGCGTTAGGCGCGAGTGTTATTACAAGACAGTCATCGACTGGTTCTCGCGTTATAGAGTAAATGTACATCCGATCCTTGCTGTTCGGTTTGTTCCTCACGTCTTCAGCATTTGCGCAAAACTTCTTTCCCCTGGCACTGGGCAATCAATGGGTTTATCGCGACCGCAACTCGAGCGAGACCCTCACGATTACCGTGGGTCTGCCGCTGGCCAAGGGCTCGTTCGTCTACTACCGGGTTACCGGCTACACTCCCGCGCCGATTTGGGTTCGCAGAGCGGATGACGGCAACCTTTATGCCCTGAATGAAGATCTCGATCGCGATGAACTGCTGGCGGCGTTCAGGCCGCAAGATCCGTACCGCTCGATTGTGACGCCGTGCGATCAACTGGCGGAGCCGCAGCGAGAGCGCGTTCCGTTCACGGCGGGCGGCACAATGGATTCGCCCGCTGTCGAGGTCCGCTATTCGGAGGGACGTTGCGCGGACGCGGGACTCAATCGCGAGCACTTCGCAGAGAACATCGGCCTGGTCCGGCGCTTCGTGAACACGATTGCAGGACCACGCATATTAGAGCTCGAGCATGCGTCCATCGGACCGATGCGTTTCACGTTGCGGCCGAGTTCGGCATTCGTGCTCGACCTCGAAACATGGCACCTGGGCCGCCGAAACCCTCAGGATGTGGTCAGCATCAATGGAGCAATTCGACTCTCCTTTCAGCGTCTTGACTCGGTGCGAGTGCCGTTCCCGACCGCACAGCGCTTTGACATGAGGCTAGTCTCGCCGTCGGGTGATGTGGTTTGGCAACTCTCCGATGGTGAGTTCCACGCCCAAGTACTTGAGGAGGTGACGATCGGAGGAGAGCGCGTTTGGCGCTTTCGAGCAGATCTGGCGCGCGGCGGCGCTGCCCTGCCGGACGGCGCTTATCAACTCGAGGCCTGGCTGACCACATCCGGTGATCGCAAGTTCGCAACCACCGCACCGCTGCGTATCGAAACGGTCCCACGCGATGAGTAGACGGGCTCCGCTACGCCTTGGCGCGTAACGGATCCTTCGCCAGCTTCCGATCGAGCGCCTTCAAAGGTACATCCAGGAAGCTGGCGAACGGAGCCATCCGTTTGACCTCAGTAAGCACGCTCGACGGAAATTTTGAGTCAGTCGCGAAGTCAGGCGGCCAGAGTTTGTGGAGCATCCACTGCTTCTTTTTCAGAAGATCGATTGCGGGGTGGTCCGCCGGGAATCCCTTTGGAGGACGCTGCAACGATTCACCCATCAACTCATAGCCTTTCGTCAGCCTGGTTAGCTCTTTATAGTGCTCGGCGAGATAGGCACGCATAGCGGTGTATTGTTGCGACATCAGGTAGTACACGCCGCTTCCCACCACGACCTGGTCGAGATAAATCCCGATGTAGAAGCCGGAGCTGGGTAGCTCCGTACCGGTGCGATAGAACTGCGCAGCCATGTGGTTCTTGTACGGCCGCTTGTCCGCGCTGAATCGAGTATCGCGATAGATTCGCATCACCGATTTCTTCGGATCGGTCACGAAGTCCGGAGCCACGTTGGCGAGCACTTCGTTAACGCGTTCGGCGAGTGTCAACACTGGCGCCCGCACCTCGGATTCGAAGAACTCCTTGCGCTCTTGAAACCAATTCCGGTTGTTGTTCTTATCGAGGTCACATAGGAACTGCAGAGCTTCCTGTGAAAAGATGGCTTTCGACCTTGTGCTCATGTTCGATAGAATTGGGCGCATCTGGGAGGCCAAGTGAAAAATCGTATTAGCCGACGTACCGCCATCGCCGGTACCATGTCCGCTGCCGGAATGAGTCTGTTTCAGCCCGCCGAGGCGCTCGCTCAGAGCAAGGGTAACAATGCTCCGATCACGCCCAAAGAGAAGCTTCAGATCACGAAACTAGAGACGTTTCTCGTGAAGCCGCGATGGCTTTTTTTGAAGGTGCACACGAACGTCGGCATCACCGGCCTGGGCGAGCCGATCACGGAAGGTCGAGCGCTCACGTGCGCAACGGCAATTAAGGAGATCGAGCCTTACCTCGTCGGCAAAGATCCGCGAGCGGTCGTCCACCACTGGCAAGCGATCTATCGTCATGCGTTTTATCGAGGTGGCCCAATCCTCACCAGCGCGCTCAGTGGTATCGACCAGGCCCTCTGGGACATCAAGGGGAAGGCGCTCGGAGTGCCGGTTTACGAACTCCTTGGAGGCCCGACTCGGAATCGCGTTCGCGTGTACTCGCATGCTCGGACGCCCGAGAAGATGAAAGAAGACATGAAGGCCGGATTCACGGCATTCAAGACGGGGCCGGCAAAGAGGCGCCCTGCGCGTTACGTCGAAACGCCTGGCGAAGTCGCCTACGCCGTCGAGAAATTTGCCGAGCTTCGACAGGCCGTTGGACCGAACGTCGACATCGGCATCGACTTCCATGGTGCGATCAGCCCGGCGACTGCGAAGCTCCTGATCAAGGGCTACGAGCCGTACAACCCGATGTTTATCGAAGAGCCCTGCCAAGCGCAGAACCACGACATCATGGCGGAGATCGCACGTGGCACGCACCTCCCGATTGCCACAGGCGAACGTGTCTTTACGAAGTGGGGCTTCCGCGAAGTGCTCGAGAAAAAGGCCGCAACCATCCTGCAACCGGATATGTGTCACGCGGGCGGCATCACCGAAGTTCGCCTGATCGCAGGTATGGCCGAGGCCTACTACGCGGCGATGGCGCCCCACAATCCGCTCGGTCCCATCTCGCTAGCCGCAGGTGTCCAGTTGGCTGCATCGATCCCGAACTTCCTCATCCAGGAGCAAGTGAGCTTGGGCGATGGCTATGTGAAGCAGCCGTTCACCGTGAGCGAGGGCTACCTCAACCTGCCGAAGGGTCCCGGTCTGGGCATCGAGTTGGATGAGAATGCCATGGCCGACAAGATCGGGCACGACTGGAAAAACCAAGAGAGCTACGACGC
>DASQVJ010000314.1:0-5351 GCA_035640835.1 Bryobacteraceae bacterium | reverse complement strand
TCCGGGACATCCTTGAAGTTCTGCATCCTCGCGGCGCCCTTGTCGTGCATGGTCTTGAGCTGCTGCACATCCGGGTTGACCCGCAGGAACGCATCCTTGAGCGGCTGCGGCATGTTCGAGAAGTCCGCCTGCTTCATGAATTCCCAAAGCTGCGGTTGAGCACCGTCTCTCTTGGTTATCGATGAAGCGAACACCATCTTCCGCACGACTTGCGGATGCCGTATCGCGATCTGGAGAGCGACACTGGCGCCATTACTGAACCCGAAGATGTCTGCCTTGTCGACCTTCAAGTACCGCAGGAGGTCCGCGACGTCGTCCGCCGATGATTCGAAGGTGACGGGCGCATCACGATCGGTGGTACGGCCGTGCCCCTGCTCCTCCACCGCGATGACCCTGCGGCTGCCGGCGAAAACCGGGAGCACTCGGCTGAAAGTGACCTCAATGGTGGACCCGCCTCCGTGAAGCAGGACAAGCGGAACGCCGTCTCTGCGACCATGCACTTCGTAGTACATCTTGATGCCATTAACCGGGGCATGGCCGCTCTCGAGCGGCTTCGATTGAAGGATTGACACGTTTTCTCCAGGTCCCGCGGCGCCATTACGTGCGCAGCCGCTGTTAGTCAACAGCATCGCAAGTACAAGCACGAAACTACGCTGACTCATATTGCGCTCCATCGGGTCTTTGATGTTTTTACTCAAGCTGAGCGGCCGATTGCTTCTTGGAGGCTCGTCCGACAGGAGGCCGCTCCGAAGAATCTGAGGACGGCAAACACTGTAGAGGCAAGCCTGAAAGCCACACCAGATGAAGCTCCGGCGAAACCTTGGCGCAATGGTTGACCCCGTCCAAACGGGTAGTGTAGCGCGGCTGCATCGAGTCCTGTCGCCGGTGGTCGCGGAAGAACGGTGTGAAGCTCGACAACGCGTCTCGGCGCTAAACTGAGGAGGTGTCAGAATTCAGGCGTTTCACTGCAATCATCGAGCGTGAGGGCGACGGCTATGTCGCACTATGCCCGGAGTATGACATCGCCAGTCAGGGTGAAACCATTGAAGAAGCACGCGAGAACCTGGTCGAGGCGCTGACGTTGTTCCTCGAGTGCGCTGACGAGTCCGAACTGGAGAGTCGCCTTCGACCGGAAGTGCTCGTCACACAGGTCGAGGTAAGAGTTGCCTAGGCTCCGGCCCTTATCAGGCGAGGCAGTCTGTCAAATTCTGGAACAGCATGGGTTCGAGCGGGTCCGCCAGCGCGGAAGCCATGTTGTGATGCAGATCCGAAGTGACGACGGAACAAGGACAGTGCCCGTCCCACTCCATCGCGAACTGAAGAGTGGCACCCTCCAAGCGAACCGGAACGTCCAATTTTCGCAGCACCAGGCGACCGACCCATCGGTTATCCAACCGATTTTTCCTGAAACCTTCTGAACTTAACGCCGCAAATTCACCGAGATGTAACTCACGGTCCCAGCGTCCCGATATATTCTGAAAAATTATTGTCCGGCCCCAACAGCAGAACCTCCGACATTCCTATACCTCAGCAGGGAGAGACGATGCGACTAATTCTGGGTTTACTGACTCTGACTGCGGCCGCGACCGCGCAGCCAGTTGTGACCGCCGTGTTGGACGGGGCGGCTTATACGAACAATATTGCGCAGGGGTCGGTATTCGTCGTAAAGGGGACGGGCTTGAGCGCCAGCGGGACTGTGCAGGCAACCACGGTTCCCTATCCGGCTACCCTGAACAATGTCAGCATCGCGATGACCGCGGTTACGGGCGGAACGGTGGTCACGCCCCGCATGGTCTACACCTACAATTCCGGCGGCGTGAATCAACTGGCTGCCCTGCTGCCATCGGATGCCGCGGTCGGCGCTTACGATCTTGAGGTAAAGAATGGCGCCGCAACGTCGGCCAAATTCCGGACGACAGTCGTCGCGCGAAAACCCGGGATCGTGACGGCGAGCAGCGACGGAAGCGGGCAGGCGCAGGCCACGTTATCGGGCGGGTTGATCCTGGCGCGCAACTCGAATTCGGGAAGAATTGGTGATTTCGATACGCGGCCGGCGCATCCGGGCGAGCGCGTCGACTTGTGGGGCACCGGGCTTGGGCCCGATTCCGCTTCGGATACCGGTGGGACATCCGGTAATCAGGCCGCGCCGGCGCAGGTTGTGGTCCTGGTGGACGGGATCGAAGTCACGCCCTTGTATGCCGGACGGTCGCAGGGTTCTCCCGGCCTCGATCAAATCGTCTTCAATCTCCCCACGACTGGGGTCGGCACAGCTCTCAGTTGTTCGGTTGATATCCAGGTGCGAGTGGCTGGTGCGCAGCCGAACACAACCGTCCTCAGCAACTCCGTGACACTGCCCACGTCTACGGGCGACGCGTGTACGGCCACCAACCTTCGGATCAATGAGGTGGAATCGAACGGCGGCACGCCTGGCGACTGGGTCGAGATTTATAATCCCGGTCCTGGCGCAATCGACCTTGCAGGTTGGAGATTCAAGGACAACGACGATTCTCACGCCTTTTACAACTTGCCGATGACGACGCTCGCCGCAGGTGGTTACCTGGTCATCGAAGAAGCAGATTTCGGATTTGGCCTGGGAAGTCCGGACTCGGCACGACTGTTCCGTCCCGATGGCACGCTGGCCGCAGCGTACTCCTGGGGACCGCACGCCGCCACCACCTACGGCCGTTGCCCGAACGGCGCCGGTTCTTTCGTTACGACCAATAGTTCAACCAAGGGCGGAGCCAATGACTGCGGCAGCCCGATCCGGATCAACGAAGTGGAATCGGACGGCGGAACACCGGGAGACTGGGTGGAGCTGTTCAATCCGAGCGATGCTGCGCTGGATATTTCCGGGTTCAGCTTCCGTGATAACGACGATACCCACAGTTACGTGATCCCGTCCGGGACCAGCATTCCCGCGAAGGGCTTTTTGGTGTTGGAAGAAGCTGCCATCGGCTTTGGATTAGGGAGTGCGGATAGTGCGAGGCTGTTCAACGCCTCTGGCGCGTCGGTCGACTCTTATACCTGGACCGCGCATGCCGCCACGACCTATGGCCGTTGCCCGGACGGTTCCGGCGCGTTCACGACGACAGTCGCCTCCACGAAGGGCGCAGCGAATTCCTGCGCGGGCGCGGTCACCTTCTCGGCTTGGCCGGGGGACTCGGCCATTCAGGTGGCGGACGCAGCCAATATCTTCGGCGGCAATCTTAGCGGGCTGATCTATCAGCCGGGCGATACCGCGGCGCTGAACGTTCTTTGGGGAGTCCGCAATGGCCCGGGAGCGATCTTTCGCCTGATCTACGACGGGACCAAATGGGTGGCCGACACCGCGAATGCATGGGGCTCGGGAAAGCTCCTGCGATATCCCGACGGTACCGGTGATGTCGACGCGGAAGGCATCACGTTTACGGGCGCCGGCCCGAGCGCCGGAATTTATGTCTCCTCCGAGCGCAACAACAGCGCGAACACCGTCAGCCGCAACAGCGTCCTCCGCTACGATGTCAATCCTAGCAGCGCCACCACGCTCCCTGCAGTCAACGAATGGAACCTGACCGCCGATCTTCCGGTCACGGGCGCGAATCTCGGCATGGAAGCGATCACCTGGGTCCCCGATTCATTCCTGACCTCCAAGAACTTCTTCGACGAAAGCAAGAATCACACGTATAGTCCCGCAGAGTATCCGAATCACGGCACCGGCCTGTTCTTTGTTGGACTGGAAGCGAACGGAATGGTTTATGCCTACGCCTTGAATAGCGATAACACCTTCAACAAGATCGCGACGATTTCGACCGGACTGGCAGGCGTGATGGATCTACAGTTCGACCGCGAACTGAACAATCTATGGGCGATCTGTGACGACACCTGCCAAGGTCGGTCCGTGGTTCTGCAGATCGATGCGACGGGCAAGTTTACCGTAAGCCAGCGATTCGAGCGGCCAAGCGGCATGCCGAATCTGAACAACGAAGGCTTCGCGATTTCGAACCAGTCGCAATGCAGTGGCGGTACCAAGCCCGTCTTCTGGGCCGACGATAGCGAGACAGACGGTCACGCTATCCGCAGCGGAAGAGTGACCTGCTCGCCGTTCTAGAGCCGTCAGAGACGCTTTCGTTAGTAGATTCCGGCCTCTTTCGATACGTCGTGTTCTTCGTCCCAGTGTGCGCGCCATGAGGTGGACGGATCCATAACCGCCGTAACCTCGCAGATAGAATCTGCCGGCAGACCGCTCAGAGATGCGTGCTCGCGAATCAGTCGTTCACTCCGGGCGATGTATACGCTGTAGATTTTGTCCGCAGTGATGAAACTCTCTACCCACTGGATTTGCGATCCAAGCTCCGCAAGCGCACGGCAAGACCTTTCGGCAAGGACCGCGAGGTCGTTCTCAGACAAGGCGCCTGCGCCAGGCATATGCCGTTCGATCAGGTACTTCGGCATGGCCTCTCCTTTTGGCTGGCTAGTATATAACCGTCGCGCGCCAGTGAAAACGGGCTTAAGCGGGCTGGAGGCTACGGTATTCGCGAGATGAGGTAAGCGGCCACTGCGGTTCCGATGACCGCTCCGCCGTAGCAGAAAGTATTGATCAGTTCGTTGAGATGCTTGATTTGCAAACCATCGTAGAGCGTAAAGCGGAACCGGTGGGCCCAGTGGAACAGCGGAAGAGCGCAAAACATGAGCAGGTACACTCGAGTGACCGGATGTCCAGCTAACACACGCAGTCTGTCGAAGGCCGGCGGCTCCAGCCATCCTAGCGGAAACGCAAGCCCGAACAACAACAAATGGATCGGCATCAGCATGGCCGCAATCACACCGCCCGAGCTGAAGAGCAGCCAAAGAAACGGTTCGTTGGACCTCTTGCTCATTTACCCTCGCAAAACGATCCAGGCAAAGGCGGCTGATATCACCACGCAGGCGACGTAATTCGGGGCCGCCACGATCCAGCCAGGAAGACGCTTTCCACTCACGCGGATGGGCATCACCGCAGAACTCAGATTGAACCAAGTCACAGCGTGGAACAACACGAAGAGGAAACTGATGGCGTTCAGGATCACGAGAAGCGGAGTCTGCAGCCATTGTTGAAGATGGACATAGTCCTCCTGCCCGCGTGCCAAAGCTCGAATGTAGAGCAGCGTCAACACCACTCCCCAGGCAACGAAAATGCTGCTCAGTTCCCGAAGAATAAATTTCAGATATGGCCAGCGCGCTAACCACCAGTAGGTCGAGATGCGGGGGTGATACGACCTGGGCACATACTCCGCTGGATTCACCATTTGATTACGTTCCTCCTCGCGGCAACACTACAGACTTGATCCATTCCATCGCGGCTGTCAGCTTGTACTGCTGAATGGCCCCAGCAG
>DASQVJ010000313.1:0-3383 GCA_035640835.1 Bryobacteraceae bacterium | reverse complement strand
CGGAAGCGGTATGACTGCGAGTCCGACGTCATGTCCGGGCAATCAAACGTTCGCAGGAAGCTCTCCGGTCTCGTGCGGCCGTAGGACAGATAGAGACTGCGCCGGTTCGGGTTGCCCTTCTTCTCATCCTCGAGCCACTGCCCATCGGGAGCACGCTTCAACGGCTGTTGAGGTCCAAACATGTCGTAATTGATCAGTCCGCTAACCCGCAACATCGAGTCGCGAATCACCTCGGCGTCCAACCGCAGGGGCGACTTGCGCCAGTACAGCTTGTTGCTCGGATCGGCCGCCATCTTCGTCGCGTCTTCGTGTGACGACTGCCGGTACACCGTCGACATCATGATCTGCTTGTGTAGCTTCTTGATGTCCCAGCCGTTTTCCACGAACGTGGTCGCCAGGTAGTCCAGCAGCTCCGGATGCGTCGGCTTGGCGCCTTGTGAGCCGAAGTCATCCACCGACGTCACGATTCCCTCGCCAAAATGGAACTGCCACACCCGATTAACGAACACCCGAGCCGTCAGCGGATTCTCCGGCGAGGTCATCCATTTCGCCAAGGTCAAGCGCCGGCCCGTGTGATTCCACTCGGGATGCTGTTTCGGATCCGGGAACGTAAACGGCTTGTCCGGGTTGTCGAGCACCGCCGGAATCCCCGGCTCCACCGCGGCAGCGGGCGACAGATAGTTGCCGCGCGTCAGGATGTATGTAGGCGATGGCGTTTTCGACACGTCCCAGGTCGCCATGATGTAGTTCGGCTTGATCTTGGTGCCGCCATTCCGCCGCATCTCGAGAATCTGAGCCTTCTTCTCGGCCAGCTCAGGGAACTTCTGCTCCAGCTCGGCTTCCGTGATGCCGTATGTCGGAGCCTTTGGATCCACGTCCAAATCCGGATCGCTGGTCAGCTCCTTATAGATCACGTCGCGGTCTTCCTTAGAGGCGAGAGTCTTCCCGGCCTTCAGCTCTTTGCGGTAGCGATCGTACATCGCCGCGAGCACCAATTGCTCCCTGCGATACTTCTTCGCCCGATCGCTGGTCACAGCCTTGATCCACTCCTCTTTGTGCTGCGGCTCCATGTCGAGCACCATGCGGCTCGGCCACTCGCCAAAGTGGAGATTCGCGGCAACCCAGTTCTCCGGATCCCAAACCGCCTGGAACACCGATGTCAGCTTGTAGTAGTCGCGCTGCAGCAGGGGATCGAACTTATGGTCATGACAGCGGGCGCACTGGAAGGTCAGGCCCAGCGTCGCCTTCAATGACGTCTCCACCGCCTTCTCGAGTGAATCGAACTGCTTATCGACTTGGTAGATCGTCTGGTTGTCCGTGATGTCCGCGGTCATGCGCAGGAAGCCCGTGGCGGTCAGCGGCTCAAGCTCCTCAGGCTTCGGCCGGGTACCAGGCTCATAGTTGATCATCTGATCGCCCGCGTACTGCTCCACCAGGAATTGGTCGTAAGGCTTGTTCTTGTTGAATGCCTGGATCACGTAGTCGCGATATTTCCACGCCACCTCGCGTTCGGTATCGTTGGCATCGCCCACCGAATCCGAGTAACCCGCTACATCCAACCAATGACGGCCCCAGTGCTCCCCGTAGCGTGGCGACGCGAGCAGCCGGTCGATGACCTTCTCGTAGGCATCCGGCGATTTGTCTTCCACGAAGGCTCGAACTTCCGCCGGCGTCGGTGTCAGGCCAGTAAGATCGAAAGTCGCGCGGCGAATCAAGGTCACCCGATCCGCTTCCGGCTGCATCTTCCAGCCCCTTTCTTCGAGCTTCGCCAGGATGAACGAATCAATTGGGGTACGAAGCTGATCCTTCGCTTTCACCACCGGCTCGGAGTGCTTTACCGGCTTCCGGAACGCCCACCAGTTCCGAGCCTCCGGAGTGATCCGAGCTTTCTCACGTTGCATCTGCGCCGCTTCTTGTGACGCCTCGAACGCCGGGAACCGCCCTTGCTGGATGTACGCAAATAGGAGTTGCTTATCGGCCTGGCTCAGCTTGCCGCCCATCGGCATCTGGCCCGTGTCGATCATCTTATATAGGAGGCTCCGCTCCGGTTTCCCCGGCGCAATCGCCGGGCCGCTCCCGCCACCGGCCATTAACCCAGCGAACGTGCTGAGATCCAGGCCTCCCATCTTCTGCTTGGGACTGTGACACTGGACGCAGTTTTTCTCCAGGACGGGCAAGATCTCACTCTTAAAGAGTGGTGCTCGCTGACCGTACGAGATCGAACCAAGCCCGAATGTTCCGGCAACGCAACTGAGCGTTATCCATCGGGGGAAACCGAAACGCATACCTTTCCCAACTCCTCGCGGCAAACCGCAGCGATATCATTTCATACCCCCGACCGCCTCGCATCAAGTCTCAAGAGGTATGTTGCGAGCTGTTACGGAACGGATGTTACGCTCGTTTCACCCTGGCTTTGCAGCACTTTAGTAGCACGGCGGTAGGATTAACCCCGGAATCAGCTTTTCGAGCTCGGCTCCGATTATCTTATAGATATGCGTTTGCTCATGGCTTCCCTGATGCTGATCTCACTCAGCCTCTCCGTCCCTGCTGCCGAGGAGAAGACGAAAAAGCAGGAGGCGAAGCCTTCGACCCCGAACTTCTCAGGCGAGTGGGTGCTGAACCGCGAGAAAAGTGACTATGGACGCATCCCGCTCCCGACCAAACTGGTGCGCCGTATCGATCACCAGGAACCCAAGATCAAGCTGGTCACGATCAGCACGGGTCCCCAGGGCGATCTGACAACGGAGTACAACTACACGACCGATGGCGTCGAGGGCACAACTCTGGTCCGCGGCACCAAGGTTCGCCACGCCGCCAAGTGGGACGGCCAGACTCTCGAGATCGAAATCAACCGCAGTTTGCCCGACGGCAAGAGCCTGAAAACGGTCGAGCGCTGGAACTTATCGGAAGACGGCAAGATGATGATGTCGGTCAGCAAGATGAACACCGTCAACGGAGAGATGACCATCACTGCGGTCTTCGACAAGCAATAACCGAACCGCCAGAAAGCGCCGGTTCCCTTACTGCAAGACCGAGCCCGTAGCCGCTGCTGGATCCCGCTCCTTCCGAACCTTCGGATCCCTCGTCACCGCCTTCACACCCGGCTTCAACAACGGCGTCGCGTCGGGCATATTCGGATGCATCACGCTCCTGTACGTCGAGCAGGCGTTCTTCGCCGCGTCACTCGCGCATACGGTCTTCAGTAGGTCGAAAACGCCACTCAGCCGTTCATTGAGCGACCTGTTGGCAACCTCGGCAGGCTGATCCTCGAACTGCGACGCCAAACCCGACGGCCCGGTCGCCATCGCCAATTTCGCCAGCCCACCCACTGACCCATAAGGGTCATAGCCCGCGACCAGAGAGAACACCACAGCCCAACTGTC
>DASQVJ010000312.1:0-4982 GCA_035640835.1 Bryobacteraceae bacterium | reverse complement strand
GCCGAGGGCGTGGTGTCCGAAGCTACGAACTTGCGTCCGAGCACTGGTTCGAGTCCAACGACCGAGAAGTATTCCGGAGTAACCATCATTGCCTCGAAGGACTCCCCACCATCAGGCAAGATCAGGAAATTGAACATCCAGCGGTAGGCAGCGATCGACTGGAGGGACTTCGCCTCGCGCCGCCACTCGATCCACTGCGCCGCCGGCCAGGGCCGCGGACTCTCCTGCTGCTGGCCGTCGCTGCGAGCCGATTGAATGAGGACAAGCTGCTCCGGGTCTTTATAGGGCGGCGGCGTGAGCAGGACGCCCTGGATCAGGCTGAAGACAGCCGCAGTCGCGCCAATACCGAGCGCGAGTGTCAGCACAGTCATCATGACGAAACTGGGCGCACGACCAAGCGTGCGGACCGCAATGCGGAAGTCGCGCAACCCCGTCTCGACCGAGGGAACGCTCCTCCGGTCCCGATGCTCTTCCTTCATCTGTTCGATTCCTCCGAATTTCCGCCGCGCCGCATACCTAGCCTCTTCTGTTGACAACCCTGCTATTCGCCCATCTTGTTCTGCCATCTCCAGGTGTGCCTCGACCTCAGCATCCAGCTCCCGTTCCAGTCGCCGGCGCCGCACCAAAGCCAGCAAACGTGCAATTCGTCCACGCCAGCTCATCGAGTTGCCCCGAGGAAACGCGCCACCAGAGCGTTCGCCTGCTCCCATCTCTGGACCTCCGCCTCGAGCTGTTTCGTGCCGGCCTTGGTCAACGAGTAAAACTTTACCTTCCGGTTCGTCTCGGAGAGCCCCCACTTCGCCCGAATCCAGCCTTCCTGTTCCAGGCGGATCAACGCCGGATAAATGGCTCCCTGGCTCAGCTTCAGGGTGTCGCCCGACACCTGCTCGATCCGTCGGGCAATGCGATAGCCATTCATTTCTCCCATCGTCTCGAGGGTCTTCAGGACGAGGAGATCCAACGTTCCATATGGAACATCAGAGCGCGCCTTAGACATGTCTTGTATAGACATGTCTAAATCATCGGACAACAGAAGGCTGTCTGTCAAGCATATGGCAGGTACTGAAGGTTCGTTGCTGCGCCTTGGGGACTCCGAACGTCCGCGCGTAATTTGCGATGCCCATACAGATGGAGCGGCTACGGGCAGTCGCAGCCACGGGGACGTAAAGACGTCTATGCGCGGATAAGAACGTGGTGGTGCAGTGCGGGTTCCGCTCGGAGAACGGCGTTCTCGTCCAAAACCAACCGTGATCGTGCGCGTCGTCGTGGTCGAGGATGCTGGTAGCAAGGCCCAGGGCAACCTACGCTAAGAGGCCAAACCGTACTCCTGCGAGGGGTTAACATACCACCTAATGCCGATCCGTATGCTGTTCCTGCTCTCGTCGCTCGTATACCTGCCCGTCGCCGCGGAACCGATCAGTCTCGAGAATGCATTAGCAAGGCCGATTCTGGCCGCCAACCAGCCACTGGTAGAGGTTCAGGTCTATACCGCCTCCCACGTGAAATCCATGCCTTTGGTCAGCAGCGCACAGCAATGGACGCAGACGAAAGAGCAGTTGCGGCAGCGAGTGCTGAAGGAAGTGGTTCTGCGCGGCGAGGCTCGCAAGTGGGCTGAAGCGAAGACTCGTGTGGAATGGCTGGACGTACTTCCAGGCAGGGGCTATCGCATCAAACGCCTCCGTTACGAGGTGGTTCCCGGACTGTGGATTCCCGCACTGCTGTATGAGCCGGAAAGACTCAGCGGCAAGGTTCCTGTGATTCTAAACACCAACGGCCATGAGGGAACCGGCGTGGCGAACGACTACATCCAGATCCGCTGCATCAACCAGGCGAAGAAAGGCGCGCTCGCGCTCAACTTCGAGTGGCTGGGGATGGGACAGCTGAAGCTGGACGGCTTCAGCCACACCCGGTCCAATCAACTCGACCTGGTCGGAACCAACGGTGTTGCCCTGCACTACCTGTCACAGAAGCGCGGCCTCGATATCCTTCTAGCTCATCCGAACGCCGACTCTTCGCGAGTTGCGGTGACCGGACTGTCGGGCGGCGGCTGGCAGACCATCCTCATTAGTTCCCTGGATCCTCGGGTCACCATCGCGACTCCAGTGGCGGGATATTCCAGTTTCGTCACCCGCGCCCAGTTTCCTGAGCAGGACCTCGGCGACAGCGAGCAGACTCCAGTGGATCTTGCGAGCGTCGCGGATTACACGACGCTCACGGCGATGCGAGCTCCCAAGCCCACCATGATCAGCAACAACGCGTATGACAACTGTTGTTTCCGCGGCGACTACGCCAATGCCCCTCTGATCTGGGCGGCTCGTCCTTATTACGCCCTCTACGACGCATCGGACAAGCTAACCGCGCACATCAATTTCGATCCGGGCCACAATTACGGCCAGGAGAACCGGGAGGCCTTCTATCGCTTCGTCCGTGACAATTTCTATGCCGGGGACAACGCCGCTTTTTCCGAGAAGGAGATACCGTCGGACGGTGACATCCGCACTCCTGACCAGTTGCGAATTGAGCTGCCTGCTGACAATCTGGACATTCACAAACTCGCCTTGAAATTGAGTGAAGGCCTACCGCGCAAGACGGGAGCTCCGAAACTTGCAGATGTCGTCAAAGCTCGCGCCTACAAGGTCAGCGCGACGGAGGCGGGCTCTAGTCAGGACGTAGAAGGTATTCGATTCCGCTACTGGCGTCTGCGGCTTGACAACGACTGGACTCTGCCTGCTGTCGAGATGGGCGATCCCGCGAATCCGAAGGTCACGCTGCTCCTTGGCGATCAGGGAAGGGCCGCTCTCGGAGACGAGGCTCGCAGGTTGGTAAAGCAGGAAGGCCGTCGAGTGATCGCGGTGGATCCCTTCTACTTTGGTGAATCGAAGATCACCAAGCGCGACTGGCTGTTCGCCCTACTAATTTCTTCCGTGGGCGACCGTCCTCTCGGCATTCAGGCGAGCCAGATCGCTGCCGTTGCGCGATGGGCAAAGTCAGAGGTGACCGTGGAATCCTTCGGACCACGCACCAGCCTGATCGCCGCGGTGGCAGCGGCTCTGGAACCCAAAGCCATTGTGGCCACGAAGACACATGGAGGGCTGTCGTCGCTTCACGACGTACTGCGCAGCGACATGACCGTGGACAAGTTTCCGGAGTTCTTTACTTTCGGACTGCTGGAAGCGTGGGACATCCCGGGTGCCAGCCAATGGCAGGCGCTGTTTGACGGAAAGACCTCAGCAGGCTGGCGCACTCTGTCGAAGCCGCAATTTCCCACCAACGGCGGATGGGCGGTGGAGGACGGGACGATCAAGTCTCTGGCCAAAGGCAAGCGCGCCGACATCTCCACCGAACGCAGTTTCCGCAACTTCGAGCTCATGTTTGACTGGAAACTTGCCAAAGGCACCAACAGCGGCGTGAAGTATCTAGTGTTCGGCATGCGCCCGAACCCCGAGGTGGGCCGCATTGACGCGGAAGTGCCCAAGGCACTCGGGCTGGAACTGCAGTTGATCGACGACGAACGCGTGGCCGACGCGAAGGTCGAGCCGAGCCACGGGACCGGAGCCCTGTACTTGTTTGCGGCGCCAACGGCGAAACTTCCTCCCTTGCCAGTCGAGCAGTGGCACACGGCTCGCATCCTGGTAAAGGGCAGTCATGTAGAACACTGGCTGGATGGCGTCAAGGTGCTCGACTCGGACCTCGAATCGGAGACGCTGCGCAGAACAATGCAGGCTCAGGCGCGTGAGGATATTCCGAAGCTGAAGAACCTGGATGAACTGCAAGCGGATCCGGCGAAGAAGTATCCGCTGGCGATCACCCACCACGGCGGCGATGCCTGGTATCGCAATATCCGGATTCGTGAGCTGAATTAAACGGAGACGGAAGGCGAGCGCGAAGCCGTTCGCATTCGCCCACATTCCGGAAGCGGGCTCTTCAGGCGGAATGATCAGCGAGATTTTCTTTGTGGGCACGCTGTTCCAGCCAGAGCGTGCGGCCTTGCGAGGCGAGGACGTACCGCTCGCGACGGCATTCATGCAAGCGGCTGCTAATTTTGCCAGAACGTCATCAGTCTAGTTCTGTCCAGTTGGTGGCGATTCAGTACCGATCCGAACCCTTGCCCCCATGGACTTTCTACGGTGGACCATAGCACGGTTGTTGTAAGTGGTCTTGATGTAGCGTGGCCATATAGTCCGGCTCTGACGTTCCCGGAGCGTTCCTGCAGCAGGATCCGGTAGTTGCGTTGACCGATGCTCTCCAACCAGTAATGCGCGCACCAGCGCGGCGACGTCTTTCGCTCCGTACAGGGGCGCTAGAGCGTATCCAGCGATTTCGACCCCGTGTGACGCAATCACATTCGACGATAAAATGCCAAGAACGAAGGAGGCGTATGCGCAGAAGGGCGTTCCTCGGCATCCTATCGGCAGCAACCGTCGGCACGTCGCAGACGCAAGATGTCGCCATTCCCAACCGGTCCCGCGTCCCAGGCGCGCTCAGGTTACGGACCCGCAGGAGGGCCGAGCAGGCTCCTGGTGGTAGTAGAAGCCGTGTCTCGGAAAACGTGCTGCGCTGGGAAGTGGCCCAGACAGCCATCGTCATCTGCGATATGTGGAACACGCACACCTGCAGCCTCTCGGCGCAGCGCGTCGCTGCAATGGCCCCGCGGATGAATCAGGTGGTGACAGCCGCCCGCAGCCTCGGCGTGATGATCGTTCACGCTCCCAGTGACACCATGAAGTTCTACGAAGGAACTCCCTGGCGGCAGCGCATGCAGCGCGCACCCGCTGCAGCTTCTGCGATCCCAATTCTCAATCGCTGCCCGCGCGAGCCCCTCGAGGAGCGCAACTTCCCCATCGATGATTCCGCCGGCGGTTGTGATGACCCCGTGGTGAAGGAATGGAAGGGCCCTCCGTATCCCTGGACGCGGCAACACCCAGCCATCGACATCATCGGCTTCGACGGGGTCAGCGAGAGTGGGCAGGAAATCTACAACT
>DASQVJ010000311.1:0-4556 GCA_035640835.1 Bryobacteraceae bacterium | reverse complement strand
GGGAGGCGCCATGAAAGCGCTGCTACGTTGCACACTTCTCTTGACGGCGGCCACATGTTCGCTCGTCGCGCAGTCCGGAACCGCCACCATCAACGGCACCGTCACGGACCCGAGTTCAGCCGCGGTTGTGGGTGCCAAGGTGGTCGTCCGCAACCCCGATACGGGGTTCACTCGTGAAGCCGTCACGAATGATGTGGGCCTGTACCAGATGCCAGGCTTACGGCCTGGACTATACGAGTTGACGGCAGAGGCGCCCGGGTTCCGCCGATTCGCCATGCGTCCCTTCACCGTCGAAGTGGATCAGACCGCGCGCATTGACGTCTCGCTTCAATTGGGTGACCTGACGCAGGAAGTGCAAGTCGTCGCCGCAGCTCCACTGCTGCAGAGCGAGAACGCAACGATCGGAGCTGTCATCGACACGAAAAAAGTTGTCGAGTTGCCGCTGAACGGTCGAAACTTCGTTCAGCTTGCGTTGCTCGTTCCCGGCGTAAATACAGGGCAGCCCGGAGCAACACGCGGTGGAGGCATTTCCATAGGGGGCGCGCGGTCTGAACAGAATGCGTTTCAACTCGACGGTGTTTCGAACTCCGACCAATGGGACAACAACCTTGTCTTCCGCCCCAACATCGATGCGATTCAGGAGTTCAAGATTCAGGTCAATAACTACTCTGCGGAATTCGGGAAGGGAGCAGGCGGCCAGATAAACGTCGTGACAAAGGGCGGTACGAACAAGTTGCATGGGACCGTATACGCCTTCAACCGCAATGACGCGGTGCAGGCGCGGAACTTCTTCCAGCGCGATCCGAACTTCCGTAACTCCAAGGGTGACTTCATTGCGCCCCCTTTCAACCAGAATCAGTTCGGCTTCACAGCCGGCGGCCCGATTCGGCGTGATCGAACCTTTTTCTTCGCCGATTACGAAGGTTTTCGGCAGGTTCGAGGCCAAACAGGCATTCGTAGCGTGCCCAATGCGGCTCTCCGAGCAGGTGACTTCTCGAGCAACCTCGGCGCGAGCGTTGGTACTGACGCACTCGGCAGGCCGGTATTCGCCAACCAGATTTTCGACCCGCTCACGTCGCGATTAGTGACCGATCCGAGAACGAACCGCGTCGTCAATGTGCGAGATCCGTTCCTGGGAAATCGCATTCCGCTGGGCCGACTTGATCCTGTAGCCAGGCGAGTGCTGGCGAGCAACTTGTGGCCGGAGCCCAATATCCCAGGGCAAATCGACTCCAGAACTCGTAACGTGATTCAGAACTACGCCGACGGTCGAAGCCGCCGCGAGACTTACGACCAGGGCTCGATACGTATCGATCACCGATTGTCAGATCGTGATTTCCTGTATGGACGCTGGAGCATCGTGAAAAGTGATGCTGTTAATCCCGGAAATCTCCCCGGACAGGAGCGGAGCGATTTCGGCACTCAGCAGCTAGCATCCGTGAACTACACAAGAACCTTATCGGCGTCGACGGTGAATGAGTTCCGCTTCGGACTTCAACGAGCGAAGCCGGAAAGCACTTCGTTCGCATTTCAAGAAGGACTGAACTACAACCAGTCTCTTGGCATTCCCGGTATCCCTACTGCACGTGCAGGCCTTCCCGAGTTCACCATTGCCGGATTCACGGGAATCACTGGAGGCGGTGACCTGGTCCGTGATAACCGCACATTCCAAATCATTGACTCGCTCTCGTTCACAAGGGGCCGCAACCTCATCAAGCTGGGCTTCGAAATGCGCCGCATCTCGATGGATGTCACGAATAACATTGTGCGGACGCGCGGCACCTATGGTTTCGATAACGCCGAGTGGTCCGGCCTCGAGGGGTTCCCGACAACAGGCAGTACCTTTGCCAATTTTCTGCTTGGACTGCCGAGATCGAAAGGCCGCTCTCTGGCAAACCGGTCGTCTGAGATCTTCGCGACGGAGTACGCCGGATTCATCCAGGACGACATTAAGCTGACGTCCAAACTGACCATCAATGCCGGACTGCGCTACCAGTTCTACGTTCCTCCCAAGGAGCGAAACAATCGCGTGTCTACCGTTGTTCATCGCAATCCTCCATCGAACTATCGCGAGGCAGGTATTTATGTCTGCAAGGACCCGGCGCGGTGCGCGGCGATCCCGGCCAACACACCCACGAACCAGCTGGGCCTGACGCTGAATGACCTCATCCTGGAACGCCTCCCGCAGATCGTGGTTGCAGGCAAAGGTGTGCCCCGATCGCTCGTGAACACCGAATGGTTCAACTTCGGTCCGCGATTGAGCATCGCCTACCGGCTCAGCGCCAGCACCGTGATTCGTACCGGATATGGGTTGTTCTGGGACACCGTTCCCATGAGCTATTTTGAGGACTCAATCGAGAACCTTCCGTGGACACAGGAGGATCTTCAAAACCTGGGGCCCTTCCAATTTGGACAACCAAACGCAGAGTCGATCATCGGCTTCGCAAATGGCAGTCCCACGCTATCCGAGATCACTCCCGGACCGAATAGCTACTCAGCCGAGTTCCGAAATTCGTACATGCAGCAGTGGAACTTCGGTGTGCAGCATCAGTTCGGGAGCAGTTGGATCGCGGAGGTGTCATATGCGGGCACGAAGGGGACAAAGCTGAATCGCCGCGAGGGCTTGCTGCCGGCAGAACCGCGTTCGGCAAACGCCGTCCTGCCTTCGACCTTGCATCCGCAAATGAGGCTGTTGGTTCCCTTCATGATCTATGACAATCAACTCGTGACGGTGAGCGATTGGTACTCCACCACGAGTTCGTCGTTCCTGACTTATCATGCTCTGCTGGCGCGCTTCGAGCGGCGTTTTTCGTCAGGACTGTCGTTCATCAATTCGTTCACGTACGCGAAGACGATCTCTGATGCGCAGCCTTTTTCCGGTGGCAACAACGACACCGGCAACCGGGTGCAGGACATCTTCAATAAGCAGGCGGAGAAAGGTCTCGCTCCGCACCATTACAAGTTTCGCTTTTCGTCGTCGTTCCTCTACGATCTCCCGTTTGGGCGCGGGCGAGCCATTGGATCATCGGTACATCCCGTCCTAAACCAGTTCATCGGCGGATGGCAGGTGAACGGAATTCTCTCGCTTCAATCCGGGTATCCCATCACTGTGCGACGCTCGGGCGATCCGCTTGGGATTGCCACCGATGGCGCGGTTCGCCCCGATATGATCTGTAACCCGAATCTGCCGTCGGGCGAACAAACCATCGACCGTTTCTTCCGGACCGATTGCTTTACCGCGCCTCCGGATCGATTTGGAAACTCGGGGCGATCCACCGTTATCGGGCCTGGCCTCAACAACTGGGATATGGCTGTATTCAAGAACTTCTTCATCGGTGAAGACAAGCGACTGCAGTTCCGCTCGGAGTTCTTCAACGCATTCAATCACGCGAATTGGGGAATGCCGGGGCGAGATCTTGGTGTTTCCGGCTTCGGTGTAATCAACTCTGCCGCAGATCCGCGTATCATTCAATTCGGATTGAAACTATCGTTTTGAGGCGAGCAACTTGACGCATGTAGGATCGAAGCGTTCGGCGTATTCAGCACGGAACGCTTCGATCAACCGGTTACGGTAGGCGGCTCGGCGCCGGGACCGGGAACGGGAAGCCAAGCACCGGGAATGTCCCTTGCACTTGGTTCTGCGCCTGGCAGTCGTGTGTGCACGTTGTTGCCGGCGGAGCGACTTCGACAGAATCCTCACCGAGGACCCCGCCCATTCGTCCACCGCTGCTGACACGCCAAACTGATGTTCTACCGGATTGGCTCAGTCGTGTGGCCACCTGCGCGCTGTCCCGTCCCACAAACTTCGGCGACAAGTCGTTTGCGAAATTGATGCGCGGGGTGACAGGCACCGGATAGCAAGATGGCGTAAACGGGCCGGCCGCGGGGCACAAAGGCAACGCCGGAGGATTTCGGAAGTTCGGATTATCGAAGTAAAACACCCCAAGGGCGAGCGTGTGTGTGATGTCGGTCGGACTTCCGTCTTCGCGCTCGGGCTCCATTTGGAAGGTTCCACCCTGCGCGCAATCCTTCGCCTGAATCTTCATCTTCAGGCCGCGACCACGCCGTTCCAGCAGGATGTCGCTATCCCTCGCTTCGTATTTCAGATCGTCAGTAAGACGAAGCCCCCGATGATCGGGTGTCTTGGCCGCGAACACAACCGTTCTCCGTCCCTCGGTAATATCGAGCGCGTTGAATGCACCCGTGAGCGTGTAGTCGGAGATACCGAAGGTAGCCGGATCAACTTGGAACTCGACATACTTTCCCCTTACGAGAAGACTTGTTCCGAGTGCGGACGGCGAGATCGAGCCCTTATTGGGAAGCGTTACGCCCCCAAGTACGATTGTGAAGCCTCCTCCCTCACACCCGGCAGAGGCCGCCGCGTTTGCACTTCCACCACTCAACGCAAGCAGTATGAACAAGCCCAGCGCAACCCGAACCTGTGGAAATTTGGAAAATTCAAATCTTGTCATGATTACTCCTGATTCGACTTCGACAGCATGTGCCCGCATTCATTCGTTCGTTTTTACGAGCAGCATAGGCTCAGACAGGCGGGG
>DASQVJ010000310.1:0-11061 GCA_035640835.1 Bryobacteraceae bacterium | reverse complement strand
GATCAGGTTCTTCTTCCGATCCACCCAGCCGTGCGTATTGAAGGCCCCGCCGTGGCCAAACGTGCCCGGAGATAGCAGCGTCACAGTGCCGATGGGGTCTTTCACCACTTCCCAGGTGAGTCCAAACCCCGTGCCCGCGAGATGTCCTGCGCGCAACTCGCCCGTATGGACGGATGTCATCACTTCCACTGAGTACGGCGATAAATAGCGACGGCCGTTCAGGGTTCCGCCATTCGCCATCATCTGGTAGAACGCCGCAAGATCTGTGGCCGTGGAGTACAAACCGTGCTCCGGACCCGAATACACCGCGCCCTTGCGATACAGCGCCGAGTCGCCTCCGAGCGAGGTTACGGGCGCCCTCACCAGGTTGCCGTCCTTACGCACGTAGTTCAGCGCAATGCGATCGATCTTATCGGCGGGCGGGAAGAAGAAGCTGTCCTTCATCCCGAGTGGTTTCAGCAAGCGCTCTGCAATGAACACTTCGTATGGTTGGTCGCTCAGCACTTCGATAAGCCGGCCCAACGTCGCGATGCCTGTATTGCTGTAAAGCCACTTGGTGCCTGGATCAAAGCCCAGAGGCTCTTTCGCATAGTGCGCAACAGCCTCAGACAGCTTGCGATCCATCTTCACCATGATGTCCTTGAACTCGCCTTGCGCCGCTTCCATCCCCGACGTATGCGTCATCAAGTCGCGAATCGTGATTGGTCGTGAAGGCCGGCGAAGCTTCACTTCACCTGACTCCGATTTTTCCGCTACCATCTTGTCCTTGAACTCCGGCAGGTACTTCTCGACAGGGTCGTTGATCGAGAGCTTGCCTTCTTCCATCAACATCATGATTGCGACGCCTGTCACCGGTTTTGTCATGGACATGATCTGGAAGATAGAGTCCTTTCGCATCGGCTTGCGACTCTCGAGATCCTGGAATCCGACCGCTTCATGGAACACGATGGTGCCGTTGCGCGCGATCAGGTCCACGGCACCGGCAATCTGTCCCGAGTCGACCAGCGACTTCATCCGTACGGGGATTCGGGCGAGTCGCGCCGTATCCATTCCGGACGGCGCAGATACAGGAGCTGCCGAAAGCAGGAAAGCAAGGGTCGAAAGGGCAAGCAAGCGATTCATCGGATCAAATGTTATCAGGCGTGAGTTTCCGTCTGAGCTATAGACTCCGCGTTCACTCTCGAAAAAAGCGGTTTTCACACGCCAAAAAGCGATGTAACATGATTCGCCCGCACTGAACGTTCAGCCTGGGACACCATCGGGAGGACACTAGAAGTGACTTACTGTCCGATCCTTCGTAACCTCAGACTTCCGCGCGTAACGGCTCTATGGCTGGCCGCGTAATGCTGATCACCACAGGTCAAATCTGGGCGGATAACGTGAAGATTTTCGCGCCGGAAACGCGACCAGTTCTGGTCGCACCGACTCAAGGGGAATGGAGCGCGCGCTGGTGGCAATGGGCGTTGACGTCGAACGGCCCGGTAGACCTGACGGGCGCGAACTGCCAGGCGGGCCAATCTGGCCTGGTTTTCTTTCTCGCCGGCGCGACGACTACCCAACCCGTGACTCGCTCCTGTACCGTATCTCGGGACAAGATCCTGTTTTTTCCGATCTTAACCGTGGAATGCTCGAATGTGGAACTGCCACCATTCTCGGGTTGCCGCCCGGAACTTCGCTCCTTTCTGTATCGGACGGATTCTTTGTCATGATGCAGTTATCGCCGGGCTTGCACGAAATCCGCTTCGGCGCGACAGTGACCTCGGGTCCCGCCGCCCCCTTCTCGCAAGACATCACTTATCACCTCCGAGTCAGAGGTGGTGACGACAACTAAACTCGGTTCGAGGGGAGACTGGCGCTGCAACTGCTAAAAAGATCAGGCGTGCCTCGCTGCCTGCGGCGCCAGCATACGCGGCAGTTCTCGAATCGCCTGTTGAAACTGAGCCGCATCCCCTGTCGCCCTTGCCAGAACCAATGCGCCGTGAATTCGCATGATCGCCCGTTCTGCCTGCTGTTGCGCTTGCGCAGAATCGAGACCTGCCTGCACGGACGCTGCGGCAAACGCGTCGCGCCACGCAAGATAAACGTTGCGTACCGTCCGATGTAGCTCCTCGCCGCCGTCCCTCAACGACAACGTATCGAGGACGCACGAGCCTTCTCCCTGCCGGTAGAACGCATCGATTCTGCGCGCCGTCTCCGCCAGGCGTTCCTCGAGTGGCCCGCTGCCCCCGAGCGGGGCCAGAACATCGCCAGTGAACACCGAGCCCACGTGCTCGAGCACGGCTACTGCCATCTGTTCCTTTCCTCGTGGAAACCGATGGTACAGGCTGGCCTTCTCGAGGCCCGTCGCCTTGCTGATCCGCGCAAGGCTTGCGCCCTCGTAGCCGTGTTCGCGGAAGACCTCGGTCAACCGCTCGAGAAGGTCATGGTTTTTCAGCTTCTGCGGCACCGTTCGAAATCTCCTCCCGCAATGCCTGATTCTCGGCCTCGAGTTCCGCGACGCGAGCTCGTAGCGGTCCAAGTTCCTGAGCAGTCCAGCGCGGCGTGATGTGCTGCTGGCAATTCCAGTCGAAAGCTTCGAGGTGGATCAGGATGGCCCGTTCGACCTTCGCCGGATAACCGGGCAGCTTCAGCTGATCGAACCACTCCGCCCCTGCCGTACGCTCCACGATCTCCGCTCGCCCGAGCACCTTGAGCCTTGTCTGATGCGGATAGTCCACCCAAATGATTGCGACTCGATCATCGTGCTTCAGGTTTCCTACGCTGACGTACTGTCGATTGCCGCGGAAATCGGCAAAGCCCAGCGTCTTGTCATCGAGCACCTTCACGAACCCCTTCGGACCGCCCCGATGTTGTACGTAGGGCCAACCGGTTTCGGTCACTGTCGCGATGTAGAAGCTGTCGCGAGCTTCGATGAACTCGCGTTCATATGCAGAGAACCGGTTGGTGTCGGGGCCGCTTTCAGCCATGCGCTCGTACTGGCGCCGGCTGCCCTGACGTTCCTGTTCCGCCTTGATTCCTTCCGTGAACGCGACACTGGCGAAATTACTGGCCATTCCAATTGCTCCTTGAAACTCAAAACGAGGAGCAGTCGGCGCCGCTCCCGCCGAGCTTCTTTTTACTTGCGCTTCACGTTCTCGCCGAAGAACTGCAGAATCCTGTCGCCGATCTCCGTCCCATGCGTCTCGAGCGCGAAGTGTCCCGTGTCGAGCAGGTCTAGCTCGGCGTCAGGCAAATCGCGCAAATACGGCGTAGCGCCGGCCGACGGGAAGATCTGGTCGTTCTTGCCCCAAACGATCAGGGTTGGCGGCTGATACTCGCGAAAGAACTGCTGAATCTTGAAATACAGCGGCACATTCATCCGATAGTCGTAGAACAAATCGAGCTGAATCTCCTGATTGCCGGGACGGTCGAGTCCAAGCTGGTCGAGCAGGTAGGCGTCGGGATTGATCAGCGTCGGGTCCGAAACTCCCGTGAAGTACTGCCACTTGGTGGCTTCCGACTTCAGAAACGATCGCAGCGCTTCTCGATCCTCTGCGTTATTCGACTCCCAGTACTTTTTAAGCGGCTTCCAGAAATCATTCTCCAACCCTTCCTCGTATGCGTTCCCGTTCTGCACAATCAATGCGGTTACCCTCTGCGGTGCCTTCAGCGCCAGCCGATAACCCACAGGGGCCCCGTAATCCATGACGTACAGCGCGTACTCGTGGAGCTTCAACGCCTTTGTAAATTTCTCCAAGAGGTCCGCGTAGTTGGCAAACGTGTAGTGGAAGTGATCCTGCGAGGGCATACTGCTTTGGCCGAAGCCTGGGTAATCCGGCGCGACCACGTGGTATTTCGTCGCGAGCTGCGGGATCAGATTTCGAAACATTGAGGACGAGCTTGGAAATCCATGCAGCAAAAGGACGGCCGGAGCGTCGGCCGGACCCGCTTCGCGGTAGAAAATGTCGAGACCGTCAATAGAAATCGTGTGGTGGTGAACTTGGTTCATCTGCTTCCCCTTTCCTAACCGAACGATCGGTCCATAGACCTAGATGACACGCCTTCCCAAACGACTCAACTTGCCCTCCAATATTCTTGAGTTCCAAAGTACATTGTATGTATACTTCATACAATGAGCGGCGAGCCCATTCTCCGCATCGAACTCGATGCCGGCGCACCGGCTTACCGGCAAATCGCCGACGCCCTCCGTGCGCATCTGGTCCGAGGCGATGTGAAGCCGGGAGAGATTTTGCCTCCTGTTCGCCAACTGGCGGTTGATCTGGGCATCCACTTCAACACCGTCGCCGAAGCCTACAGGATTCTCGCCGAAGAGGGCTGGCTCGACCTGCGACGTCGCCGAGGTGCCACTGTTCTCGACCGGGCGACGCCGGAGCCTCCGGAGACGGTGCTCGTCGAAAGCTTCTCCAAGCGCCTGAAGCAGTGGGTCGCAGAACTCCAGGCTTCCGGCGTCCCCAAATCTGAAATTGCACACCTGCTTCGATCCACCGCGGAGGTGCTGGAGCGATGACCGAGCAATTGATTCTTCTACTCGTGTATCTGTTTACTGTGGCAGTCGTGCTCGCTGCCCCTCGCTTCGCGCCGAAGAACGTCTACCTCGGCGTTACCATCCCGGACCAGGCGCGCCGATCTCCGACAGCTGTAGCGGCACTCCGAAGCTACCGCCTACAGGTTCTACTGCACGCGATCCTGATTTTCATCCTGGTCGTCGTAGCAGGACCCAAGGCCATCGGGTTTGCCGCCGTGTGGTTCATGGTCGGGTCGAGCATCGCGTTTGCGACTTCGCACGCGAAGGTGCGCACCCTCGCACCGCCAGCCGAAAGGCGACAAGTACACTCCGCGTCCTTGCAGCCACGATCGACGAACCTGCCTCTTGGCTGGATCGTCGGGTTGATTCCCGTCGCTGCCGTTATCGGGGCTGGAATGTACCTGTACCTCAACCAGGCGTCGCTCCCTCCACGCTTTCCGGTCCACTACGGATTCAATGGGCCCGATCGATTCGTCGACACCAGTCCAGCCTTCCTGCTGATCATGATGGTCGGCGGCACTGTTATGTGCGTCACTATGCTCCTGTCTGCGATCGCGATCATGCGGACTCGCAGAGTGGCCATGAGCGGACCAGCGGCGCGCTATGAAGATCGCTTCCGTTCCACCAATGCATTGACAGTGATCATCGCTGAATATTTACTGGCGATCGGTTTCGCCGGGTTACCGCTCGGCTTTGTCCTGGGCTCCCCTTGGGACAGAGTCATGAGCTATGCCCTCCTCCTGCTGACGCTGGCTGTGGTCCTGATGGCCCTCTATACCTTCTACATTAAGTACCAGCAAGAGGCTGCGATCGACGACGGGGATAAAATCACGGGTGATCGCACTCCCGACGAGTGTTGGAAGTGGGGCATGATCTACTTCAATGCTGACGACCCCGCCGTCTTTGTCGAGAAGCGATTCGGCATCGGCTACACACTGAACTTCGCGAACTGGCGGGCGTGGGCGTTCCTTTTGGGAATCTTGATCGTTCCACTGCTGATCAGTGTTGTGCTGCGTTGAAACATTCCGTCCCAATTTAGAACGCCTTCGACGATTGGCGCGCCGCTAACTGCCTGATTTCAGGTTGGGCAGCAGCGGCGTTCTGTTTGCACTGCTAGTGTGGGAATGACCTGCGTAACAGAGCAGACAGCAATCGAAACGATGGCGCTTCGCATTCTGGTGGGTGATGATCAGGCGGACGTGCGCGACGCACTTCGTCTCCTTCTCAAGTCGAACGGCTATCTTGTGCAAACCGAATCGTGCCCCGAAGCGGTTCTAAACCGGGCCCGTCAGGATCATTTCGATCTCGCGCTGCTCGACATGAACTACATGCGGGACACCACCTCCGGACGTGAGGGCATCGACCTCATTACCAGCCTCCGAGCCGAACACCCCGAACTTCCGATTGTGGTGATGACTGCCTGGGGCAGCGTGGGTCTTGCGGTTGAAGCCATGCAGCACGGCGCAGTCGATTTCGTCGAAAAGCCCTGGAGCAATCAGCAACTTCTCGACCGTGTCGCCCGGCACTCTTCCGCTTTCCGGCAGAGGACGGAGCGCGAGGTAACGGACCTGCAAAAGGCGACAGCGATCCAACAGCGCCTCCTGCAAAGCGCTCGCACGAACGTCGCAAGCGTGGAGGCGGCGGGTCATTGCCTGATGCACAGCGCCATCGGTGGCGACGCTTACGACGTCTTCGACCTTAACGGCGGATCCGTCGTTCTGGCACTTGCCGACGTTTCCGGAAAAGGAACAGGCGCGGCGTTGCTGATGGCACACCTGCTCGGCCTCCTTCGAACCGAATGCCGCATCTACTCGGACGACCTCGTTGGCGCGCTCTCGGCAGTCAATCGCGGTCTTTTCAACGCCACTTCCGACGCCCAGTTCGCGACGCTTTTTCTCGGCGTGTATAATTCGCGGACCGGAGTTCTGCGTTATATCAACTGCGGTCATCCTCCCGCGCTGATTGCCCGTAATGACCAGAGCATCGAAAAACTCTCATCGAACGCTTTGATGATCGGCCTCTTCTCGAACTGGCAGGCAGCCGAGGCATCGGTGCAGTTGAATCCAGGGGAGGTACTGCTGTTGTACTCGGATGGAGCCACCGAAGCGTGCAACGATGCAGGGCTGGAGTTTGGTGAAGACCGGCTGGCCGAGGTGCTCAAGTACGGTCGGACGCTCCCTGTCGAACGCCTGCTTTCTGCCTCGGTTGAGGCCGTCCGGACACATTGCCGCGGCACACCTCAAGACGATGTGACGATGCTTGCATTTCGGCCCAAATAAAGAGCTACCATCAGAGTCTCGTATCATCGGTCCATGCGAATCGCGATCGCCGCTGATCATGCAGGTTACGATATGAAGACCAGACTCGCTGAGGACCTGAAAGGCGAGCATGAGGTACTCGACCTCGGCACGTTCGACCCTTCCGCACCTGATGACTATCCCGATTTCGCAGTTGCTATCGGGAGAGCTCTTCGAAATGAGGAAGCTGATCGCGGTTTGCTAATCTGCGGAAGCGGCGTTGGCGCCTCTGTGGCCGCCAACAAAATACCGGGAATCCGTGCGGGTCTTTGCCACGATGCATATTCTGCTCACCAGGGCGTTGAGCATGACGATATGAATGTATTAGTGCTCGGTTCCAGAGTGATTGGGGTGGAACTGGCACGCGACTTGGCAAGAGCGTTTCTTAGAGCTGAGTTCTCCGGTGAAGAACGCCACGTGCGCAGGCTCAAGAAAGTGAAGGCCATCGAATCCGGCGAAATCCGCTAAGGGTTGCATCGAAAAATCGCGAGCCAGCGATTTTGCGGATTGTTATACTTTTTATCCAATCAGCTTCACAGGGGAGGTGTCTTTCTATGAGGAGAGCTGTGTGTACCGGCTTTCTTTTGATTGCGTTCTTGGCGAACCTGTACTCACAGACGTCCACATCTTCGATTTCGGGTACGATCAGCGACTCGACTGGTGCGGTCATCCCCGGTGCCAAGGTAACGATCACGCAAGATCAGACCAACGTGTCGCTCAACCAGACGACGACTGAAGCGGGACTTTATTCATTCCCGGCAATTCCGGTCGGATCCTACACCGTCACCGTCGAAACAACGGGCTTTAAGAAGGCTGTCCGTACGGGTGTGACGCTTGTCGTGAACACTCCGACGACGCTGGACATTGGGCTCGAGATTGGCGAATCGGCCGAGACCGTAACCGTCGAAGCATCGGCGGAGCAGTTGCAAACCAGCAACGCGACCATCGGCAACGTGGTCACGCAGAAGGCCATTCAGGACCTGCCGCTCAATGGGCGGAATCCGCTCGCTCTGCTGACTCTCGAGCCTGGTGTGGTGCAGCGCTCGAATGGCGCAGCAGGCACCGGCGTCCACGTTAACGGTTCGCGCGACATGGCTTCAAATGTAACCATCGACGGCATCGAAGCCAATGAATCGAGCGTTTCAGCCCCCACGAACAACGTGCAGCGGTTGAACCCTGATAGCGTGCAGGAGTACAAGGTCACAACCAGCAACGCAACGGCTGAAGAAGGTCGTAACAGCGGAGCTTCGGTGTCGATTGCGACCCGCTCTGGAACCAATCAGTTTCACGGCACTCTGTTCGACTACTTCCGCAACACGGCTTTGAACTCGAACGAGTTCTTTGCGAATGCCCTCGGGAACCCCAAGCCCGATATCAAAATGAACCAATACGGTATCGAAATCGGTGGGCCCATCAAGCGCAATCAGACGTTTTTCTTCTTTAGCTGGCAGAGCATCAACCTCAACGTTGCCCAGCCCATTGACCAAGTCTACGGCGGCGCCCCCATAAGCTACACCGCCCTCGCACGTCAGGGCATCTTCCGCTACTGGCGTGCGGATCCCAATAATCCCGCCGTGATAAACGGTCAGAGGATCGATCGCAATCAGCCCGGTCTCGTGGACTCGATTACCGGCGAGCTTCGGCCCGGAGTCCGAAATTGTGGAAGTCCGAATGACCTGAACTGTGTCGAGTCTTACAACTTCGGTGCGGCTGACCCTCAGCGGATCGGTCCGGATCGAGTCGTTGGAAACCTGCTGAGCCAGATCCCGCTCCCGAACTCGTTTGTCGGCGGCGATGGCCTCAATACCGCCAGCTACTTCTGGAATCCGCGGTATCGCGTGCGTGGACCCAACTTCATGGGCCGCATCGATCACAAAATCAACGACAAGCACTCGATCTTCGGCCGCTGGCTTCAAGGTGAGAACAACACGCTCGATGGTGATCCGAACAATAGCCGGCCGCAGGTGTACCCGAACTTTCCGCCACTCGGCGAGGTTTACCGAACCAACAAGAACCTCGCGATCGGCCTGCGTAGCACTTTGTCGCCACGTATCGTAAACGAGCTCACATTCGGCGTCTCACGATTTGTGTTTCTCTTTACGCAGGGCGAAGCGAATCCGGATTTCCTCAACTTGCCGGCCTACGCTCGTGGAGCAGGCACGGCGTTCAACAACATCGATCCGGGCATCTTGAATACGCCGCGTACCTTCCGAGCGGTCACCACTCCCCAGATCCTCGACAACATCACGATCGTTCAAGGCTCTCACCAGCTCAAGGCGGGCTTCAATTTCCGCTTCTACCGCCACAACGATCAGCGCGGCCAGCCCGGTGGAATCAACGTGACGCCTCTGCTCAGTTTTTCCTCGACCGTGCGACCTCCTCAGGGGTTCAACACTCCCGCCATCGCGAGCACGACCGTCGCCGGCATCAACGCCGTCGACAGCACGCGTCTCCTCAACACCATCAACGACGTAATGGGCATCCCGGCCCGCCTTTCGCAAACCTTCTTGGGCGACCTGAACAGTGATGCCTTTCTTCCATATCGCACCGACGCGGGTGTCACGCTCTGGAACCTGGGACACCGCCTCAAGCAGTACAACTTTTACTTCCAGGACGAATGGAAGGTCGCCCGCAACTTCACCGTCAATGCCGGTATCCGTTGGGAGATCAACCCTCCAGCCTCGGAAGCTCACGGGCGCGTCTACGTTCCTGATCGCTCTATCGATGGGTCAGAGGGACTCGTCACCTTCAAGCAGGCTGATCGCTGGTCCAAAAACTTCAACTGGGGCGCAATCGGTCCTCGACTGGGTCTGACCTACAGCCCCTGGAAAGGCACCGTGGTGCGTGCCGGTTATGGCATCGCCTACGACACTGTTTCGTCCTTCCAGGTCACCGCGGTGTCGGGCAAAGTTCCCGGCCTTACAACGTCATGCGCAGCGACCGTTGGCGGAACCGCTTCGCCCGGCTGTACGGGAGTTCCCGACGTCCGGCTAGCGCAAGGCTTCCCGCAGGAACTGCCGCCTCCCACCATCAAGCCGAGCCAATTCCTGACTCCCGCCGTCCAACTTTCAACCACTGCTCCTAGCACGAGCGTTTTCGACCAGAACCTTGGAATTCCCACGGTTCACCAGTGGAACTTGAATATTCAGCACGAACTGCCCGGCAACTTCGTATTTGAGACCGGCTACGTCGCCCGCCGCGGAACGAAACTCTTCCGTGGCTACGATCTCAACCAGATCAGCGCAGATCCCATCTTGTCGGACTTCGCGTTGATGCAGCGCAATGTCTCGGGTGGCTGCAATCCCGACGGAACCGGCTGTCCTGCGGGGGTGACCGGTGCTACGCCCGCCATGGTCACCAATCGTGTGATTGGCAACAACGAAGCGACGACTCGCACGTTCCTCAACTCGACCCAGTCTCGAACCGACCTGCGGCAGAATGCTGCTGGAAACATGGCGGGCCGTCTCGAGCAGTCGACGCTTGCGCTCCGCCTCCGTCCAAACCAGCAGTTCAACCAGATCCTCTATATCGACACCGGCGGCGATTCTTACTACCACTCCTGGCAGACACGCCTCAAGAAGCGCTTCGGTGACGGCCTCCTTGTCGGCGTGGCGTACACGTTCGCCAAATCGATCGACAACCAATCCGTCGACCCGGTTGCCTCGAGTTCCGGCGGTGGACTGAGCACCACCAACACCCGCACGCCCTCAGACATCCGCAACTGGCGCAATGAACGTGCCCGATCCGACTTCGACCGGACACACGTGTTGACCAGCAACTTCATCTACGAGTTGCCATTCGGTAAAGGAAAACCGCTCGGTGGAGATTTGCCCGGATTTGTGCAGCAATTCGTCGGCGATTGGACGGTCAACGGAGTCTTCACTGCAATGTCGGGTGAACCGTTCAGCGTCCGAAGCGGTGTACGCACATCCAACTTCTCGCACGAATCCCGAGCCGCCATCGTGGGTGACAAGCCCGAGGTTGGTCTGTACAACGTCGCAGGCGTCGTTGGTCCCGTCCTGTTCCAGGACAGCCAGGGTTTCGCGATTCCAGCGGCCGGCAGCAACGGTGCGGGCCGTAACATCTTCGTCGGACCAGGCTATTGGAACCTCGACTTCAGCCTGGCCAAACGGTTCGATATCACGGAACAGGTACGGATGCAGTTCCGCGCCGAGTTCTTCAACGCCTTGAACCACGCCAATTTCGACAACGCATCGTCGGCCAGCGTCGGCAACGCGA
>DASQVJ010000309.1:0-4180 GCA_035640835.1 Bryobacteraceae bacterium | reverse complement strand
GAGAAGTTGGCGTCGGATCCGAATTTCGCCGCGAATGCCTGGAGATCTTACGGCATTATTTATGCCTGGCCGTTGTTCTTTTACACCTTTTTCGGAAACCCGGCAGATATTTGGGTGATTTGGGGTGTCCTGTTAAGTTTCGTGCTGATACCCGTGCTCGTGCTCTTCCATGGCAAGCGATACTGCTCATGGATTTGCGGCTGTGGAGGACTCGCCGAGACGCTTGGGGACAGGTGGAGACACCTGGCGCCCAAAGGTAAGACGGCCATCAAGTGGGAGCGCATGAACGCCGTGGTGCTCGTGGCGGCCGCGATGATCACGATCGGCGTCCTGGGTCGCGACGCATGGCAGGTGCTGCGAAAGCCGGCGGATACGGGGCTCGAGTGGTATCACTTGCTTGCGGATACGTGGCTGGTGGGAATCATTCCGGTCACGCTATATCCATTTCTTGGCGGCAAAGTCTGGTGCCGTTATTGGTGCCCGCTGGCCAAAATGATGGAAATGTGGAGCGCACTTTTCACGCGATTCAAATCGAGTCGTTTTGCGATTGCCGCGACCGATAAATGCATTGCCTGCGAAGAGTGCTCGCGCAACTGCCAGGTAGGAATCGACGTGATGCGCTTCGCCTTGAAACAGGAGCCGATCACGAATCTGAACAGCTCATGTATCGGCTGCGGGATTTGCGTCACGGTGTGTCCAATGGACGTGCTGTCGTTTGCTGATGCCCGAGCCACCACGCGGGATTTGGTGCAGATTCGAACTGCTGCGTAACGTAGGTGAAAATAGTAATGTGTTCTCTGCGGGCGATCCTAACAAGCTCCAGTCAGACAAAATCTTAACCCCGGACGACCTTCCCGAAGGCGTCATCATCAGCCCGGATACGCGTCGCGATAAGCGGATCCCTCCGGGCCAATCCAGGACCCTCAAATGGCCCGTGCTCGATGCAGGTGGGCCGCCTACTATCGACCTTGCCACCTGGAAACTCCGGGTCGGCGGACTTGTCCGGCAGCCGCGCGAGTGGAATTGGGAGCAGTTTCAACAGCTTCCGCGCGTGCAGGTCTTCTCCGATTTCCATTGCGTCACACGATGGTCCAGGTTGGGGAACGTCTGGGAAGGCGTTTCAACGACCGAGATCGTCAATCAGTGCGGCGGGCTGTTGCCGGAGGCCCGGTTTGTCGTTTGCTATGGTTACGATTTCGGCTGGACGACGAACCTGCCCGTCGAGCAATTCCTTGCTGAAGACGCGCTGATTGCGACGCATCACGACGGCGAGCCGATTTCGCTCGAGCATGGCGGACCGGCACGAGGGATCGTGCCGAGACTTTACGCCTGGAAGTCTGCCAAGTGGATCGCCGGGATTGAGTTCCTCGATAAGGATCGGGCGGGCTTCTGGGAGCGCAACGGTTATCACATGCACGGAGATCCTTGGAAAGAGGAGCGATACGGGTGGTAGAGCCGACCCACCGTGGGCCGCGGCGTCGCTGGATCGGATCGGGTGCCGCGGCCGGACTGGCAACAGCTGGAATGATGGTCTATCGAGCCGGGCCGTCCTTCTGGCAACAGCACATCCGCGAGTGGAAGAGGCCCGTAATGGGAACGCCTCATCGTCCAAAGGTGGAGACGTGGGGTGACAAGGGTTTCCACGCGGCGTGGATCGGGCATAGCACCGTGCTGCTCAAGATCGACGGGTTCACGATTCTGACGGATCCGGTGTTTAGCGTCCGTGCGGGGATCCATTTAGCAGGACTGGCGAGCATCGGAGTCAAGCGCTTGATTGAGCCGGCGCTCGAGTTGGTGAAGCTGCCGCATATCGATCTGATTCTCCTTTCGCATGCCCACATGGATCACTTCGACATACCGTCGCTCCGATTCCTGGAATCGAAAGCGCGGACGGTGGTGACGGCGAAGCACACGAGTGACCTGTTGCGAATTCCGAACTGGAAGCACGTATACGAACTCGAGTGGGGACAGCATCTGCGGATTGGTCCGCTGCAGATCAAGGCGATCGAGGTCAACCACTGGGGAGCGCGGGTTCGGACAGACACGTTCCGTGGATACAACGGGTACATCATCGAATTGGGTGAGCATCGAGTGTTGTTCGCCGGCGACACCGCCGACACCCACGCGTTCTCGAAGGTGGCTGGTCCCAAAGGCGTGACGGTCGCCCTGATGCCGATCGGAGCGTACGATCCATGGGTCCGGTTCCACTGCACACCGGAGCAGGCGTGGCGGATGGCGATGGATGCTCGGGCAGAGTTCGTGCTACCGATTCACCACCAGACGTTTCAACTAAGCCGGGAGCCGCTGCATGAGCCAATCGAACGATTGCAGGCCGCGGCAGGTCCGGCGAAGGATCGAGTGGTGCTGACGGGTATCGGGCAGGAGTGGCGGTTGTGAGGGTAGCGATCAGCGATCACCCAAATCCAAGCTGAGGGCTGGCGGCTGATTGCTGAAAGCGTGCGCGCGTGCGCACATTATTGAAGCACCGGTGGCAACACGGCCGGCTGCTGCTGTGCCGCGTAGAACGCCTTCACCTTACGAGCTGCGGCTTTGCCCACGACCTTCGCAACTTCCTCTTCGGAGGCGGCGCGGACGCGTTCGGAGCTACCGAACGTCTTCAGCAGCTTCTGCACCGTCTTGTGACCTACGCCGGGAGCCTCCTCGAGTTCCGACGTCAGCCTTTGCGCGTTGCGACGGGTTCGATGGAAGGTAATCGCGAAGCGGTGCGCTTCATCGCGGATCATCTGGATCGTCTGAAGCACGGGCGAGTAGCGGTCGAGAATGATGGGCTCGTTCTCCTGACCGAGTACGTATAACCACTCCTCGCGCTTGGCAATCGACGCGATCGGCTGATTGATGATGCCGATGCGCTCCAAAGCGTCGGCCGCAGCATGGAGTTGGCCGATGCCGCCATCAATCAGGATCAGGGTCGGGAACGGTTGGTTCTCTTCCTGCAATCTTGAGTAGCGTCGGGTCACAACTTCTGCCATCGAGGCGAAGTCGTCATTTCCGGGAGTACGGATGAGGAACTTGCGATAGTCACTCTTCTTCATGCGGCCGTTCTCCCAAACAACCATGCTCGCGACTTTGTCGGTGCCTTGGATGTGCGAGATGTCGAAGCACTCGATGCGCGTGGGCAGCTCCGCGAGACCGAAGGTCTCCTGCATGGCTTCGGAGATCTGGTTCAGCGTGGGCTTGCGGATACGGAATCGAGCGTCGAAGCTGTGCTTGGCGTTGGTCTCCGCTAGCGACACCATGGCTTTCTTTTGGCCGCGATGCGGTGTGCGGATCTCGACCTTGCGTCCACGACGTTCCGAAAGTGATTCTTCGAGCAGCTCGAGATCTTCGAACTCGACCGGGGTGTAAATGGCTGCCGGAATATACGGCTGGTTCAGGTAGACCTGCTTGATCAGGGCGCTGAAGAGCTCGGAGGGATCGAACTCGAGTTGATCTTCCCAGAAGAACTCGCGCCGGTCGACGATGCGGCCGTTGCGCATGTGGAATAGATTCACGGCCACGAGAGGGGGCTCCGCGTGATAGGCAAAGATGTCGGCGTCATCGCCCTGCACGGCGGCCATCCGCTGCTTCTCTTCAAGCTCTTCGACCGTGCTGATGAGATCGCGCAGGTTGGCTGCTTCCTCGAAGCGCATGTTCTCGGAAGCATCGGCCATCTGGACTCGAAGCTGTTGGCTGAGATCGCGGTGGCGTCCTTCCAGGAACAGGCGCACTTTTGCGACCGCGTCAGCGTATGCCTGATCGGTGGTCAGGCCCTGAACGCATGGTCCAAGGCAGCGGTGGATGTGGAACTGGAGGCAGGGGTGCTTGTGCACCCGGTTGAAGTCGACGCGACATGAGGGCACCAGGAAATAGCGATGGATGAAGTGCACCAGCCGATGCGCCAGGTTGCCCGGAAAATATGGACCGTAGTACGTGGCACCGTCTTTGAACAACCGTCGCGTGACATATACACGAGGGTACTTTTCAGCAGTCAGCTTGATGTACGGATAGGTCTTGTCATCGCGCAGAAGAATGTTGAAGCGAGGCTTGTACTGCTTGATGAGGTTGTTCTCAAGCGCGAGGGCCTCCTTCTCGTTGCTGACCTGGATGAATTGGATGTCCCGCGCTTCGGCTATGAGTGAACCTGTCTTAACGTCGCGGAGGCGTTCGTCATTGAAATAGC
>DASQVJ010000308.1:0-6888 GCA_035640835.1 Bryobacteraceae bacterium | reverse complement strand
TCCCTGCCAAAGGTAGAGGCGTTGATAAAGGGACTCAAGCTATCCCGATTCGATGAGACAGGCGGTTATTTGGATGAGGCGTTCAGCAATAATCCTGCTTGGGTGCTGCTCGACCTGATCCGGCGATGTGGGTGGAAGATTGGCGAGATCGATAGTGCGAGCTTCGCCCGGGCTGCGGCGTTTTGCGAAGAGCCCATCAGTTCGGAGGATCTCAATGGCACCCAGGTATCCATCCCGCGGTTCCAGTGCAACCTTGTGCTCGCAAAGAGGCGTACTGCTTCGGATGTGATCCGAGGTGTGAAGACGGGAAGTGGGCTCATGTTAAGGTACGGACGCGATGGCAGCCTGGAGTGTCTACCGGAAACGGCGCTTGCTTTGCAGCAACCGACGAAGCGACCCGGCAGCAACGCCCCAGCCCCGCTAAATGGAGGATGGCCGGTCTATGAGTTCGGCGACGGCACGAGCGGTCGTTCCGGAATTCTGCGCCGTTCGAATGGCGAGCCTGCATTCCGTGTCTGGTCGCGGAGCAGCGCCGAGACACCGAATCGCTACTCGGCCGAGTTCCAGGATGAGTTCAATTATTACCAGCAGGACAGCCTTTCAATCGTTGACACTGAGGACGCAGTCGCCACGAGACAGGAGCTTAGCGCGTCATTGACGGCGTTGGGCTTGCCGAATTTCAGCCAGGCAGGAAGGGTGATCCGCATGTCCCTGAACCGGGGTCTGCGGGGCAATACGTTCGTCGAATTCGAGACGAGTTTGCTAGGGCTCGGTGTGTTGCCAGGCGACCTGATCACCATCACCTATCTCAAGAGCGGGTTCGATCGGCAGCCGTTTCGAGTGATGAGCATGCGGCCTGGTCTGAACTTCGCGACGTGTGTCATTACTGCTCAGATCCACGAGGATGAGTGGTACTTGGGCACGGGCGAGACAGATCTTGGACTTCTTGGTGGTGGATACGAGGCAAGCATCTCTCAAGGCGCACCGCGGCCCCTGCAAGGTAACTTGCTGGAAGGTGCGACGTCGACCTGGAAGATTGGTGAGAAACGCCTGACGGGAGCTGACGGCGCCACGCGCGTGCTTCTGTCCGCCGGCTTCCTGGTGCCGCCAGCGTCGATCTCTTCCGCCCTGACTCCGCCGATGCTGTCGGTGTCTGCAACAACATCCGCTACCGGGGGATCGCTGCGGGGCGGTACTACGTTCTACTACTGCGTCAGCGCAGTGGATGCTCAAGGTCATGAGAGCCAGCCATCGTTTGTCGTGCGTGCAACCACGCCAGAGGGAACCGATACTTGCAGTGCGACTCTGCGGAGCGTCAGCTTCCCGTCTGCAGCGACGGGCTGCTTGTTGTATCGCGGAACATCTCCGGATCAGTTACTAAAGATCGGAGGAACGCGCCCGCTCGGCGCGACATTGACCGATGGTGGCGACTCCGAAACGACCGGTGTTCCGGCGGATCGAAACTATCATCACGCGGCCTTCTACTGGCGCTTCGAGCTGTTACCAAGCACACCTTGCACTTCTGCAGGCCCTGACTTCATCGGCAACAGCACTCTTGGTTTGATCGATGACGAATATCGCGGCCGTCTGGTTCGCATTGTCGAAGGTAAGGGGATGGGTCAAGAGCGGGAGATCGCCCGAAACGATTCACAGTCGCTGCGCGTGTCTATCGACTGGGAGGACGTTCCTGATCAAACGAGCCGTTTTGTGATCAGCGAGGAGTCTTGGAAGCTTGGAGCACTCGCTCGGACGTCGCCGGCGGAGTTTGAGGTACCGAACCGCGATGGCGCAATTGTACAAATCTGTGGAAGAGCTGCTAACGTTCGAAACGTCGAAAGCGCGTATGAATTGGCACCGATTGCACGGCACGCTTTGCTCGGTGGCGGTGGTGTCGGAGACTCGGAGGTGCCGTCGAGGCTCTCTTATGGTCTAAGCTGCCCCGGCAACGGAACGATCGAAGTCGCAGGCCTTTCATTCGAAAGCCTGTCGAACACCCGATCGGTGACGACGGCCACGTTGACTCTGCATAGCGTCGATGAGCTAGGAACAACTGAAGCGGTAACCGCACAGGCTTTGGGCAGCACTGAGACAACGGTATCAATCGGTGGTGGCGGATTAGGTGTCGAACCGGGCGCGTTTGTGATCATCGGACGTGAGATCATTCGCGTCACCGAGGTGTCCGGTTCGGAGCTGACCCTCGAGCGTGGTCAACTCGGTTCATCTGCCACGTCGCACGAGGCTTCGACTCCAGTGATGCCTCTTGTGAAGCGTGTCGAAGTTCTGTCCTTTCCGCGCGACTTCTTCGGGACACTGGCGAGCGGCTCGTATCGCTTCCTGACGTCGTGGCCGAATCAACGGATCGTTGCGTCAGAGCTCTTCGCGACCAATGCGCTTGGCAACAGCCCGGTTCGGACACTGTACTTCGCCAACACGTCTACATGGGGTATCCGCACCTTGAGCGGGGGTCAGTTCACCCTCCAGGTCGATGGCACTCTTGCGATCCAAGATGGCGCGGTGCCGCCCATATCGGTCGATACCGGTTGCGCAGTGGTCGATGTTTTCGCAAAGTGTCAAGGCGCGCCGGAACTCGTACCGCTCGAACTCAGGGTTACGGTCGATGGAATGCCATGGTGTTCGTTGACGGTTCCGCCTGGTGAGGCGACTTCGAATATCGTCTCGGGATTGACCTTGCGTCCGTTGCGTGCCGGGTCGTTGTTGGGACTGGACATCGTGTCACTCGGTGCCAGTGTCGATAGCGCGCCCGGTCGAGACTTGACGGTAACGGTGAGGGTGTGATGACAGAGCAGATTTTAAAGCTCAGCCCTCATCGTGATCTGCAGTGCTACTTCGAGCGACCATCGGCGATTGCGGCTCTTAGCGATTGCGACGCGCATAAGTTCACGCTCAGCGGCTCCTGGCGCCAACAAAATGATTGGGCGGTTGTGGAATGGAATCGAGACAACGTGTTCGAACATCCGCTGTTTCGCAGTTTGCCCGATGGCGACCTATCCGGCCTGACGTTGCAGTACGACGAGGAACGCGAGAACTGTATTCCCCTTGCGTCGGACCTCTATCCGTTGGTTGACTGGCCCTTCCTTCGTATCTGGACGAATGCTGGTGGGGTCGACAGGTTTCACAAGATTCGGCTAAGGGACTACAGCCAGGCGGTTGGCGGGGCGTACGTGCCAGCGACGGCAGAGTTCGAGTTGCTTGGTTCTGTCACCGCTGGCGATGTTGTGGGACTCGCGTGGGCAGAGGAGCATCACACATACACGGTGTACGGGAGTGACACGCTTGAATCGCTTGCTCTGGCAATCGCCGCGAGTGTGAATGCGTTTTCGCCGGTGATGCGTGCCGAAGCGACTGGCCCGAGGATCACGCTCACCTATGTTGGCCCGGGCGAAACGATAGCGAACTCAACGCAGGGCGAAAACGGCAATCGATTCGGCGCGTACAGTTACACGTCAGCAGGATCGACACTCTCTTGGTCGGCGGCGTTTTCCTATTTCAACGGCGGGACAAGTCCCACGAGGTGGCGAGTTACGCTTCCGTTTGGAAACTTGGTCGATATCGACGGGGCTCTTGTAGACGCAAGAAATGTACGTAAGATGCGCTGGACTTACGCGGCCGCATTCCAGAGGGGCGCATACGCTCGCACCGAGTTCTGTGTCCGCGTCACGAACTGGAATGTGACTGGCACGGGAAGAGTGTACTCGGTTGCAGGCCCTGGTAGCAGGCGGATTGAAGATGATGATTCGTCTGCCGTGGCCTATACAGGCACCTGGACGGAGTACAAGCCCGGCAACTTTTCCGGAGGCTCGATTCACCACGCTACTCAGCCTGGCGCTAGTGCAAGAATTCGCTATCAGAGCGCTCAAAATCATTCGCTTTATCTCGGAACACGCTATGCCGCAGCTTGCGGGCAACTCAGGTTCAGGGTGGATAGCTCTGCGTGGACGAGCTTCAATCTTAACCTCCCCGGTGAAGACGTGCTGTGTCGCAAATGGCTGGGAGATTTCGGCCCCGGCGGTCATATTGTGGAGATCGAACACGCGGGCGCTAATGGAGAATACATCTATTTCGATTTCCTCGAGGTGGCGATAAACGCCACGATAGTCCAGGCACTCGAGAAGAACTCGAAGATAACATTGGCGACCGATTGGGACACAGACCACAGCATCGCGGTGCCAGCCGAGCGAACGGCGTGGATGCTAACGTCGTTGGGCTTCGAAGGACGGGCAAACCATTACGTTGGTGCCCTTTGGTTTTACGAGCTGTATTGCAAGAACCACCAATATGCGTCGGCTCAGGTAACCTTCGCTGGGACCGCATCACCCAACTCCATCGTCAGCCTGATTATCGGGCGAACGGATCAGCCGCAAGCTACCTGGACTACTTTGAACCACCTTGTCCACATCGGCGACACAGCGGAGACACTTGCGAAAGCGTTCGAGATGAGGTTGAACTCGGGCTTCACATCGGTGCGTGCAGAGGCTGTTGGGGGTGTCCTCACCGTCTACTCACGATCAATGGGAAAAGACGGGAACGCTATTGTTCTTCAGGCCAATGGCGCAGAGGGACTGAGTGCCACGACGAGTCACGACACACTGATCGGCGGACAGAAGGGCGACTGGCGGACCGATCTGAATGCTCTGCCTCGTTTGAATCGGGCATGTCGAGATTGGTCCCGAGCGTTCTTCCGGGTGCTGGCACAACACAACATTGATGTGGCCAGTGCATTCAGTACAGAGTTACAGCACGGCGATCCCGATCTCGACGCTGGGATCGCTCAACGTTATCCAAGCGGCAAGGCGGTCGAGCTGAACACTCCTGCGCTTCAGACCAACTTCTCACCCATTTCATTGGCATACTGGCGCGATGTCTATCTCGGCATGGCAGAACTAATGTCAGACGCGGGTATCCGGCCGTACTTGCAGTTCGGCGAGGTCCAGTGGTGGTACTTCCCGTACGACGGCTCGGGCATGCCGTTCTACGACACGTACACGACAAGCCGTTTCCAGCAGCAGTTCGGTCGACCGTTGCCGATCATTTTGAACGGCTCGGCCGATCCTGAGTTGCTTGCGGCGGAGGGACAGTACCTAAGCGGATTAATCGGAGAATTTACAGAGTCGATCATGAACTATGTTCGGTCGACATTTCCCAACTGCCGCTTTGAAGTGCTCTATCCAACCGACGTAAATGACACCCGATTCAATGCGATCGCGAACTACCCGAATTCGCATTGGACCCCGGAGAAGCTGGACAACCTTAAGACCGAGAGCTTTACGTACACCTACTCGCGTAACCTGAACCTCTGCTATTACTCGGTGAAGTACGCCGAAACACGGGGTTTCGGAACGGATAAGTGCAGTCACCTGGTGGGCATCAGCGACCCGATTTCGCCCTGGATGAAGGAAGTGGATTTCTCTTTGGCCGAAAACAATGAATCGGTTGTTCTCTTCGCGCTCGACCAATACTGCCTAATCGGCTACCCGAATCCAACTACGCGCCCACGCTCTCGCAGCGCCTCTTTTCGCCGTTGAGCGGAAGCAGGCTATATTGTGGACAGCGCGTGGTATCGATCCAAAACGTCTCAAAGCTGTACCGGCTTTACCAGCATCCGTCTGACCGGATCCTTGCGCAACTTCCGTGGGGAGGCACTCGGCAAGGGTCCGAATTCTGGGCTCTCAGGGACGTTAGCCTCGTGGCACAGAAGGGCGAAGTTGTGGGACTCATGGGGCCCAATGGCTCGGGCAAGAGCACTCTGCTTCAGATCGTCGGAGGCATCCTGCAACCGACGTTCGGCCGAGTGTCTGTTGAAGGAAGGTTGGCTGCGCTTCTTGAACTCGGCGCCGGCTTCAACCCCGAGTTCACCGGGCGCGAGAACTTCTTCTTCAACAGCGAAATTATGGGTCTGTCGAGACTCGAAGCCGAGCGGGTCTTTCCTCAAGTTCAGGCCTTTGCAGGGCTAGGCGATTTCTTCGATCGTCCCGTGAAAGAGTACTCGAGCGGTATGTACGTGCGGCTTGCGTTCTCTACAGCTATCCACGTACAGCCTGAAGTGCTGCTGATCGATGAGGCTCTCGCGGTCGGCGATGCGATCTTCGCAAACCGATGTTTGCGCAAGCTGGATGAAGTTCGGCAGCGCGGTACAACGATTCTTTTTGTTTCGCACGACCTCGGTCTAATCAAACGGCTGTGCACCCGAGCAGTGCTTATGCTGCAGGGCAAAATCGCCGCACACGGGGACCCATCGGACGTCGTGAATCGCTACATCGCCCTGGTGCATGACGAGACCTTCGACGTAAGTGCGTCCGAACAGATACAGCATGGAGATGGCACAAGCACCATCGAAGGTGTGTCGCTGCTAAACAGCGACGGCAAAAGCACTGGCAGCTTCCTGGCAGGTGAACCTATGGTGATCGAAGCCAGGGTACGATTCCACCGCGACTGCGAGGAACCGGTCTTCGGAGTACTCATCCGCAACCGCCTCAATGTCGACGTCTTCGGAACCAACACCAAGCTCGAAGGCGTCGCCCTCGGCAACTTCGAAGCAGGCGACGTCCTCAACATCCGCTTGCGCCTTCCAGCAACCTTTACGAAGCAGGAGTACGTTCTGACCGCCGCCATGCAAAACAATGATGGCTCTAGCCAGGACTGGCGCGAGGACCTGCTGAACTTCCGAGTTGTGGACCATCACGACCGCGCCGGACTCGTGCAACTACCCGTGCAAATCGAGTTCGAGCTGGACCGTAAGATGATCTTGTCTCCATGAACCTCCAAGCGATTCAATCAGCTTTAGCCGCTGAGAAGCTCGACGGCTGGCTTTTCTTCGATCACCACCATCGGGATCCACTTGCCTATCGCGTCCTCGGATTGTCGGACGAT
>DASQVJ010000307.1:0-2728 GCA_035640835.1 Bryobacteraceae bacterium | reverse complement strand
CAGTCTGCTGCGCAGCGGTGTGTTCACTTTGAGGTTCCCATGAGCTTCTTTGCGCCGCCACGCCGGGTCGAGACCACCGTCTTCACGCGACTGCCGGACCGGTTTCGCAAGTTGAGGCCTTCGGCCTGGGCTGAGGCCAATCGCGACACCCTAGAAATCGACAGTTTTCTCGAGGGACCATCCTTCGATCGCGAAGGCCGCCTCTATGTCACCGACATCCCATTCGGCCGTGTGTTCCGGATTGATCCTGCCGGCGGGTGGGAACAGATCACCGAGTATGATGGCTGGCCGAACGGGTTGAAGATCCACCGTGACGGGCGGATCTTCATCGCCGATTACAAGCGCGGGCTGATGCTGCTGGATCCTGCGAGCGGTGGTGTCTCACCTTTGTTGGAGACGGTTGGCTCCGAGAGTTTCAAGGGCGTCAACGATCTCGTCTTCGCTCGGTCTGGCACGATCTATTTCACCGACCAGGGGCAGACCGGCATGCACGACCCGGCGGGCCGCGTCTACCGCCTGACCCCGGACGGACGGCTGACCTGCCTCATTGACACGATCCCAAGCCCGAACGGCATTGTGGTCGATCCGGAGGAGACGGCCCTCTTGGTTGCGGTGACACGGGCGAACCAGATCTGGCGCGTACCGCTGCACAAAAGCGGCCTGGTCACCAAGGTCGGCATCTTCGCGCATTTGCATGGCGGCATGGGCGGCCCGGATGGTTTGGCGCTTGATGTCGCAGGTTGCCTTCTCGTTGCACATGAGGGTTTCGGCTCGGTCTGGCGCCTGAGCCCGCACGCCGAGCCGCTCGACCGCATCGTGTCCTGCACTGCGCGTGCGACGATGAACCTCGCCTTTGGCGGCCCCGACAACACCCGGCTCTTCATTGTGGAATCCCAGACCGGGTCGATCCTGCAAGCGGATCTCTCAACGGCCGGATTGCCGATGTTCTCCCATTCGTAGACGCAACCCGATATGACGGGACGGCAACATCTGTGAAACGCGCCACTTCCATCTCTTCAGTCCTTCTGACCACCCAGCGAACAGCAAGGTAAGGCAAGTGTGACGAACCCGAACAAGTCCTTCAAAGAGTCTTCGAACGGCCATGAACGCGAGAACGAGTGGTCGGAGGTCATACGCGGAGAGCGCTACATTATCCGCACCTCCTCAGCCGAAACCAACGGCGTCTACTCGATGCTAGAGGTTGTCGCCTCCCCTCGAAACGGTGTGCCCCTGCACGTTCACGACAATGCAGATGAGCACTTCATTATTCTGGAAGGTAAGGCGTTCATCGCGAATGGAGACCGAAGAGCGGAAGTCGCTGCCGGTTCGTCGATCAGCATCAGTAGAGGGGTATCTCACGCCTGGTGCAATCCTTCCGAAGACGCTCCCCTCCGCATGCTGGTGATCTTCAGCCCCGGAGGACTCGAGGAACTGTTCCGAAAGCACGCAAGGACCGAACCCGCCGAGATGGCGGCTCTGGCCAATAAATTCGGCACTCGGATCACGGGCCCTGCGCTGTTCGACAACCTTTACACGATGCTCTCGCCCCGGCCTTGAATGTGCACGTTGGGCGAGCCGTGAGTGTCTTTGGACGCGCCAAGCTCTCGGCTCCCGAGTGCGATAGCTGCACCGACGAAGGCGCGGACGCTCGCAGATGGCTCAGCCGTGCGGGACGCGACGGCGAGCTCCACCTTCTCAGTAAAATCCGCGAGCGGCCTGAAAACGATCTCGGAAAAGCCCAATCCGCGCATGGATTCGGGCCCCAGCACCATCCCGTACCCCGCGGTAGCCATGCTGAGCGCCGTCACGATGTCGCCGACATCATGGACGATTTTAATTGAGAACCTGCCAGCTTCCGCCAGCCGTTCCAGGTGGCTGCCAAAGCTCGCGAGGTGAGGCACGATGAAAGCCTCGTTGCCCAAGTCCGCGGCGTGCAGGGTGTGGGTGCGCGCTAGCGGATGGTCGGCGGCGAGCGCCACGCAAAGGGCTTCGCGATAGATCACATGCGCCGCCAGCCCTGCAGCGTAACTGGGTCGAGGCCTTATCAGCGCCGCATCCAGCCGACCTTCGGCGAGCGCGTCGAGCTTCCGCGGGGTCTCCATCGCCGTCAGGCGAACTGCACCGCGGGGTGGCTTCGGCGGTATTCACGCAGCAGGCTCGGCAGGATCCGATTCATGGCCACCGACGTCACACACCCAACCTCGATGTGGCCGAGCTCACCGCGCGCCGCGCGGTGTCCGACCTGCTCGGCCCTCTCCAGCTGACGGATCGCGGCCACGGCTTCGGACAGGAACAGTCGCCCCGCCTCGGTGAGCGACACTGGCGCCCGCTTGCGACGGTTCAGCAGACGAGCGCCGAAGGCCTCCTCCAGCTCCTTGATTTGCAGGCTGACGGCGGACTGCGCCACGTTCAGCCGGTCAGCGGCGCCCGCGAAGCTGAGCTCTTCGGCGACGGCGATGAAATAGCGGAGCTGGCGAGAGTCAAGCGCGACTCGGCCGTGGGCTACGGGTTTGGAAATGCTGGAATGACGCATTCGTTCAACGCGCAACATCTCGTTTAACGCGCGGCGCCGCATATCTTCGGGGGCCGTGCGGCACATTCGTATGGGGTGCAATTACCGCGTGTTGAAGGTCCTCCGCAGCCAGCTTGCGAGCCAGGTTGTCATTCTGAAGATCTCTGTCGACCATCGCGCTTCCTCCGGTCACTGCATCGTCCACGACGGGACGGC
>DASQVJ010000306.1:0-4049 GCA_035640835.1 Bryobacteraceae bacterium | reverse complement strand
CATCCGGAGACTCGTTACCGCCGGTCAAGGCTGCCAGCTGCTTCTCGCGATCGCCGATCGTGACGTTGAAGTCCATCTTCTTGCCGCCGCGATCGACCGTCAGCTTCTGCGTCGAACCGATCGGGGCCTGCGAAACCCGATTGACCAGGTCGTCGCCGTCACGAATCGGCTCGCCGTTGAAGGCCACGATCACGTCTTCACCCTTGATGCCCGCCTTTTCCGCCGGACCGCCGGGATTCACGCTCTCCACCAGAACCCCGCCCTTCAAGCCGAGAGCCTTGAGCAGAGCTGAGCTGCGTTCGATGCGAGCAAACTGGTTATTGAACTGGATGCCGATCGAACCGCGAGCCACCTTGCCGCTCTTGATGATCGAGTTGTAGACGTTCACGGCCGTGTTCACGGGCAGGGCGAAGCCGATGCCCTGATAGCCGCCGCTCTGGGTTGCGATGGCTGTGTTGATACCGATCAACTCGCCGTTCATGTTGATGAGCGGACCGCCGCTGTTACCGGGGTTGATCGCAGCGTCTGTTTGAATGAACCGCTGGAACTGTTGTGCGCCACTGATGTCGCGGCCCGTCGCGCTCACGATTCCGAGCGTCACAGTCGCTTCGAGCCCGAAAGGCGAACCGATGGCGACCACCGTGTCACCCACCTGCACCGCTTCCGAATTGCCGATCTTGATCGGGCTCAGCGGACGTGGAGGGTCAATCTTGATGATCGCGAGATCCGTCTCTGGATCCGTGCCGATCAGGCGTGCACGATACTCTGTCGGGTCGTGCGGCAGCTTCACCTTGATGTGATCAGCCTTCTCGACAACGTGGTTGTTGGTAATGATGTACCCGTTCGAATCAACCACAAATCCCGAGCCGGTCGCTTCACGTTTGAAAGCCCGTGGAGGTGTGCCCGGCAGTCCGCCGCCATTCGGGAAGAACCGGCGGAAGAGATCCATCGCGTCCTCGTCCTCCTCGTCTCCGGGAGCTTGACGCTTGTTGCGGCTCGACTGAGCCTGCTTGGGCATGTAATCGGTGCTGATGTGGACCACGGAAGGCTCAAGCAGCTTAGCGAGCTTGGCAACCTCGTTGGTCGAAGGTTTCGCCGGCGGGATCACGAGCGGTTTGGCGTCCGGTGCTGCGTTCTGCGCCTTGGCCGCAAAAACGCCTGTGTTCGCCACTGTTCCAATCACGATACCAACCGACAATGTGAAAATCAGAAGTGTCAGGGAGAGCAGTTTTTGCTGTTTCACCTTGTCGAAGAGCATTGGTTTACCTTCTATGTACCTAGAGATTATAGGCAATTGTTGAAGTGTCTACTGTGCAGGATGTATCCGCCGTCCAAGCGGTTTCAATTCTGCTAGCAAGATTCCTGCCAAAATCAAACTCGCGCCGATCGCGGCGCGTCTTGACAATACTTCGTCCGCCACAAGGAAAGACGTTAACCAGGCGAAAACTGGTTCAAGTGCCAGGATCACGGCGGCTCGGGTCGGGGTTGTGTATTGCTGCGCCCAAGTCATCACGAATAATGCCAGCGCCGTCGCAAGAGTACTTGTGACCAGCAGGGCCACGATCACCGGTGGCGTCCAACGTATGAAAACTGTCCCGTCCAGCACAGGCGCAAACAGTGCGCAAGCACCCGCAGCCATCAGGAGTTGACCGAGCGCAATCAGCCGATAGTTGAATTGCTTACTGTATCGATCGATCGCCATTAGGTGAAATGCAAATGCTACAGCGCAACCGCTGGTCAGAAGATCCCCCTTGTTCCAGGTCGCAGTACCATCCGGGGCAGTCAGTAGCACAAGACCCACGGCTGCCACGGTAACTCCGATCAGTTCCGACGGGTGCGGGACACTCTTATAGACGAGTGCAGAGAGCAAAGGTACCAACGGAATGTAAAGACCCGTCAGGAAACCTGATTTGGCTGGAGTGGTGAATAGTAATCCAGCCGTTTGCAGCACGTAACCTGCACAAAGAAATACCCCGACAACCGCCGCTGCTTTTGCCGCCTTCCAGTCAAACTCTGGAAGGCTCCTCCGCAGTCGCAGCACGAGGGCAAGGGTCAGTGTCGCCACGCCGAAGCGAAGAGCCAGGAACAATGCCGGCGACACGTCGGCGAGAGCACTCTTCACCAGGACGAATGTCGAGCCCCAGATGAACGCCATCCACGCCAGGGCCAAGTCCGCCTGCCACCGCGCCGGGCGGTGGCTCATTTCGCCGAAAGATCCTGCAGCAGGAGCCCTAACGTAAGCAGAATGCGCTTCAACCCCAACTCCCGGCCCTCGGGATGGAACCACTCACTAGGAGTGTGAGCACCGCCACCTTGTCCACCGACACCGATGGACACGGCGGGGATGCCCAAACTCAACGGAATGTTCGCGTCCGTCGACGCGCAATCGAGATGCGAGCGAATCCCAAAGTGCGCATCCACCGCTCGCAAGTGCCTCAAGAGCGGTGCATCGCCGCCCAGCTCCCCGCCCGGCCTCGACCCGATCTCGCGCAGCTTGGCGGACACCCTCCCGCTCGTAGCTCTGTCGTTTTCCCGGCGAACCGCGTCCTCCAGCACTTCGGCAAGCAACTCCGCGAGCGACTCGATCCTCCGCGAGCTCTCTGATCGGATGTCCACCTTGGCGCGAGCTAGCGTCGGGATCGAATTGACACTCGAGCCACCCTCGAGCACCCCAAAGTTATACGAAGTCCGCGGCCTCTGGAACGGATCGATGACGCAACGGTCGGCAAAGCCAGCTACCGCGCGACTCAATGCATGCACAGGACTCGCTGTACCGAAATCGCTCCAACTGTGCCCGCCGGGACCGGAGATGGTGATTTCATACCGGCGACTCGCCAGAGCCTGGCACGTGATGTGGTCCGTCGTCGGCCCATCGAGCACAAGGAAGGTCTGGATCTTGGGCGCGAATGGCGATTGCTTGCACAGATACCGCATGCCGCTCAGATTGCCCTCGCCCTCCTCGCCGACGTTGGCGACGAACAACAGCGAGCCGCCTGCCTGGAAATCGGGAGCCTCTCGAATCACGCGCGACAGCGCGAGCAATGCCACTAATCCCGCGCCATTGTCCGCGACACCGGGTCCGCGCAGAGTGCCATCCGATCCGAGCGTGATCTCCTCGGGAATCCGCGGCGCCAGCACGGTGTCGAGATGTGCGGTGACCGCCAGGTACGGTCCCTGCGGGTTCGGAGCCGCCTGCGCCACTACGTTGCCGGCACGGTCGATCCGAGCCTCACAGCCTACGCTGCGAAACCGCTCCACCATATACTCGGCCCGCTTCTGTTCCAGAAACGTTGGCGCCGGGACGCGACACAGTTTCAGATGCTGCTCGGTCATCCACTGCCTTTCGCGCGAAAAGAATTGCAGGCAGTCGCGCATTGGACGCGACGCTGCAAGCTCAGCAACCGGCGAAAGATTCGTGGAGCGTAGGGCAATCCCCATCGCAACCTAAGTGTACCGCGCAACGCCAAAACCCCAACTTATTAGAAGGCGTCAGAGCGCACCGACGCCGCCGCACATTCTGACTTCTCAACTCCTGACTCCTGACTCCCAAGCACACCGCCCACTCATTGATATGATGTGGGCCGGTCAACCCTTTATGAGCAGCCGACTTTCTCGCCGTCACTGGATTACCACCGTCAGCGCCGCCGGATCGGCCCTGAGCCTTTCCCCTTCGGCCTTCGCCGCCCCCAAAGCCGAGGCAGACGAGCCGTTCAAGCTCGGCGTCGCCAGCTACTCCTTGCGCAAGCTCTCGCGCCCGGACGCGATCAAGGCCCTGAAGACACTCAACGTCGACTACGTCAATATCAAGGACGTCCACCTTGCCCTGACGTCGACCCCCGAAGAGATCGCGACGGCACGCAAGCAGTTCGAAGATGCCGGTATCAAGATCATCGGCGTGGGGAACATCAATTTCAGCAAAGCAGACGAAGCCGAAATGAAGCGCAACTTCGAGTACGCAAAAAACCTCGGCGCGCCCGTCATGGTGATGGCCCCCAGCAAGGAAAAACTCCCCGCGATTGAGAAGTTCGTCAAGGAGTACAACATCAAGG
>DASQVJ010000305.1:0-12546 GCA_035640835.1 Bryobacteraceae bacterium | reverse complement strand
AGGCGTTTCCACGAAACCGGATCACCTGCCACGCCAACATCGTTTTCAGGTCGTCCAGCGGGGCCGTGGCGAGCATCTGGTTCGCCCGCTCCAAGTACTTCTTGTCCATCACATTCAGCACAGAGCCAGGAGCGGTCCCTGTTGACCGGAAGAGTTCGGCCCATGGAAATGCGGGCGCCAAATCCGCGAGCTGCTGCGGACTCATGTAGTTCTTGACGTTGTACGGATTGCGGCGCTCCACACGGGACAGCTGCGACTTTGCCAGTTCGGTCTCGAGCTGAAGAACGGTGGAGCTCTTCGCAGGGTCCAGGCCCGCGAGTTCGAACATCTTCGCCAAATGCTTCGAGTAGCGCTCCCGATCAGCTTTTGCCTTCGCGTCGTCCTTCAAGTAATAGTCGCGGTCCGGCAATCCCAAGGGACTCGCGTAGATGCCCAGGATCATTCGATCTGGTTGATCGGAGTCGGGCGTTGCGGACATGAGAGCAAATAGCGGAATGTCCTCGGCGGCAAACTTCGCGATCTCCGATTTGAGAGCTTCGCGGGTGAAGGCTAATCTGATGCGCTCGAGGGCCGGCTGAATCGGTTTGTTTCCGAGTGCATCAATCGTCTTGGTGTTCATGCACGCATTGAAGTAGGTCCCGATCAGGCGCTCGTTCGTGTTTCCGGTACTGCTCTTCGCTGCCACTGTTTCGACCAGGTCCCGGAGCACGTCGCGGTTGTACTCAGCCGCAGCCCACCGCTTGCCCCACCTGACTTGACTCGCAGGGATCGGGTGCTGGGCATGCCATCTACCGATGGCGTGCTCGTAGAAGTCGTCGCATGGACGGACATCTTTGTTGATGGCCTCGAGGTCGAAACTGTTCAGATTCGGCTTGGGCGAATCCTGGGCCAGAACGATGGTGATGGTCAACAGCGAAACGGCGACACGCATAGAGGGCACATTAGCAAAGTTCCTGGCACTGCCGCGGGTGTTGCTATTCCGCCTAACGGACGCCCGGGCTCGGAAACGCCGTTAGTCAGCCAACCGTAATGAAAACGCAAATCGATGACAACTCCCCCCTGCTATGTTGCTTTGTTTTACTCATGCGACAACCACTCTTGCTTACGGGCATCCTTTTGCTCATATCCGGCTTGCTGGTTGGGCAAACCCAGAATGCGAGCCTATCGGGCTTGGTTCTGGACCCAGCCGGCGCCATGATCGCGGGCGCGACCGTCCGAATCAGCCAACCTCAAACAGGCCTCCAGCGCGAGGCTCAAACCGGCGAGAACGGTCTTTATAATTTCGAATCCGTTCCTATAGGTGTCTACGAGATCTCCGTCGAGCACACCGGTTTCCGGCGCGCGGTGCAGAAGCTCACGCTCGAGACGAGTCAACGAGCACGCGCCGATTTCACGCTCGCCGTGGGTGAGCTTGCGGAAACAGTAACCGTTGAATCGTCCGCACCGCAGCTTTCACCTAACGACGCGTCTTTGAGCGCCGTCGTCGACAACACGATCATTTCGCAGGTACCTCAATACCTTCGAAGCTGGGACGACCTGGCGCTGACCCTGCCAGGGATCCAAGGCTATCGCTACACCGAGCAAGCCGGCACTGTGAATCAAAACAAGCAGGGCCGCTTCGCTGTTCACGGCGTCCGCATGACCCAGAACAACTGGGTGCTCGACGGCGTCGACAACAACACCATTTCGACGAACACGATCGAGGACGCAACTCAGGTGGTTCGTCCGTCGCTCGACTCGATTCAGGAATTCCGCGTCATCACCAATCCGTACAACGCCGAATATGGCCGCAGCGGAGGAGCAGCCATTGTCGTCTCCACCAAGGGCGGCACGAATCGGATCCGCGGCGCAGTCTACGAGTACGTCCGCAACCGCGTCTTCGATGCCAACGACTTCTTTGCCAATCGCTCCGGCAACAAGAAGCTTCAGAACAATCACAACCAGTTCGGAGTATCGGTAGGTGGGCCTGTGGTAAAGAACAAGGTGTTCTGGTATTTCGATTGGGAGGGAACGCGACTGCGCCGCGGCCTGGTGCGCACCAGCACGGTTCCACTGCCCAACGAGCGCATCGGTGACTTCAGCCCGTCGACGGCCGCACGCCTCGGCCTTCCCGCATATCCCACCATCTACGATCCGCTGACGGGCGAGCCGTTCGCTGACAATCGCATTCCTCGCGAGCGCATAGACCCGAACGCTGCTCGCATCATCGACCTCTTTCCCGCACCAAATTTCGGCGGCGGTACGACGAACAACTTTGTCCGCACGCCCAGCATCCAGGACGACTCGAATCGCTTCAACTTCCGTGGTGACTGGCAACCTACTTCGAATGCTTCGGTGTTCGGCCGCTATTCGTACACTCCGCGCGACCGGTTCATCCCTGGTTTCTTTGGAGGAATCGCCGATGGCACGTCAACGGGTGGTTGGGGCAACCGCCAGCTTGTCGGTCACGGCGCTGCACTAGGCTGGACGCAGACGATCAGCCCGCGCCTGGTGAATGAACTCCGCATCGGCTTCAGCCGCAACTACTCGTACGTTCGCCAGGAGCCGTTCGGACAGAACAAGGCCTCCGACTTCGTGCCCGGAATCCCGAGCGATCCGTTCTTCGACGGCGGTCTACCAAATACTCGCTTCGTCACTGCGGGCACCTTTATCGGCTCTGCAAACTTTGCACCTAATGTGCAGATCACGCAGCAGTGGCAGTTCCTCGACACGGTTTCTCTCATCATCAACAAGCACACCATGCGCTTCGGCGCCGATGTCCGCGCGCCAATGCGAAATATCTGGCAGGACGTACCGGCGACCCGTGGCGAGATCACGTTCGATCGGATCTTCACCTGCGGTCGCGGAGCGAACAATCAGTGCCTCGCGAACACCGGCAACTCGTGGGCCGATGGGCTGCTCGGGTACGTGCAAGGTGCGCAGTTGTCGAACAAGTTCGTGGTTGACCAGCGTCTGCACATGTACTCGTTTTTCTTCCAGGATGACTGGAAGGTGACGCAGCGCCTGACCGTCAACATGGGACTCCGCTACGACTTCGCGAGCACTCCGTGGGATGCGAAGGATCGCATGGCTAACTTCAATCCGGAAGGTCAAGGCTCGCTCTACTTCGCGAAAGATGGATCGCTTGAGGACCGCACGTTGACGGGGCAGGATCGGAACAACTGGGCGCCCCGGCTGGGCATCGCTTACCAGCTTCGACCGGGCACCGTCATCCGAGCCGGAGGAGGCATCTTCTACTCGCTCTTTGTGCCCAACGGCAGCGAGGATCAGATGGCTCTCAACCCGCCCAACTTCATTAACAACGTTCTCAGCCAGCCATCGACGGCGACGGAACCGGTGTTCCTCCTACGCAACGGCTTCCCTGCCAACTTCCTCGATCCATCACAGCTTGACCTGCGTCGAGTCCGCATCCGTGCGGTGGATCCACATCATCACAACCCGATGGTGTCTCAGTGGAGCTTCGGAATCCAGCAGCAATTGCCGGCGCGGCTGTTCCTCGAAGCCAACTACGTGGGTACGAAATCGACCCATCTTCGATACGGGATCAACCTCAACCAACTCGTGAACGGCGTCCGGCCTTATCCAAACTTCGGCAGCCAGATTACCTGGTATGAGAATGGTCTCAACGCCAACTATCACGGACTTGATTTGAGCGTAGAGCGACGCTTCGCAGCCGGACTGGCTTTCCGCGGCTCGTACACATGGTCGAAGAACATCGACCAGAACGCCGAGGCTCTCACCAACAACAACTCGGGTCTGCAAGGTGGCCGATTCCGGAGCAACTGGCGCGGACCCTCGGACGTCGATTTCACCCATCGCTTTGTGGCGACTTGGGTGTACGAGCTTCCATTCGGCAAAGGCAAGCCCTTCGCGCAAAACGGCGTGATCGCCGCCATTGCCGGGAACTGGCAGCTCTCCGGCAGCTTTACCGCGCACACCGGCCGACCGTTCACCGTCGTTGCCTCTGCTAACAACGCCTCGCTCGATGCCACCGCATTCCCCAATGTGATCGGGACCCCGCAGTACCCGAAGGACGTGGACTGCTGGTTCTATCAGTCGAACGGCGCCGGTTGCCGCGCGATCTCTCCGCAAGGCCAGAACGCGTTCGCAAACCCGCCGCTCGGCACGTTCGGCAACTCAGCCCGCAACTCGCTGCGCGGGCCCGGCCTGCGCATGCTCGACTTGGGTGTTTACCGGGTGTTTCCCATCACGGAGACCACGCAGCTTCAGTTCCGCTGGGAGACGTTCAACCTGACCAACACGGCGCAGTTCGGCAATCCTCAGTCCGACATCAACAACGGTTCGGTCGGAGCCATCACCACGCTCACAGCTGATCCTCGAGTGATGCAGTTCGCCTTGCGACTCCGCTTCTAAGAGCTACTTCACAACCTACGCCTCAGCAAGGGCGCTCGACATCTCGTCGGCGCCCTTTCGCATTTTTGGACGAACTCAGAAGGAGATGCCGAGTGTGATCGGGACAAGCGTGGTGTTGGTCGGACTCTGAAACGCGCGGTGCCAGCGAATTTGTGCGAAGATTCGCGTACGCTCCGCAACATGGAAGGACAATCCGCCTCCAATGTTGACCCCACCAGCGTCTCGCGACACAGATCCGAGCACGCGGTTGGTTGGCACAGCGACGTCGCCAACCCAGCCCCACCAGGGATCGAAGACGGTAACAATGCCGGTGGCCGGCTCAGTGAATTCAACGGCCCGTCGGTACCATCCGCCACCCCCGATGATGTATGGCTCGACTCGCCCGATAGCCGCCAACGGAAACTTCAGGTTTCCCGTTACCGAATAAATGCGGGCGTTTCCGTCGGGTACTTGCAAGCTTCTCAGCACGCTTCGATCGACACCGAGTGCGTAGAATCTTAGGCCAACACTGGGAATGTCACTAGATCGACCGAATTTACAGTGTCAAAAGTGGTGACGTCTCCTGTGCTGCAATTGAAGCTTCAGACTTCGATGCTCAGAGCACTGTGGAATGCAAGCAAGCCTTTGACCGTTGTCGGACTCGGCATGATGGTCGTCCTGATGTTCTCCCTCGTTGGACTCTTGGTGGATTCACGCACGATAACGGGTGTGCCGGCGTGGCTGAAACCCTCGAAGTTCGCCGTGTCGACGGCCCTGTATTCCTTGACCTTTGCGTGGATCTTCACATACCTGATCGACTGGCCGCGGCTGAGGGCGTTCGTCGGATGGATCACCGCGCTGATTCTGGTGCTTGAAGTCGCGATTATCGATCTGCAAGCTGCGCGCGGCACGACCAGCCACTTCAATATTGCGACTCCACTGGATCGATCGTTGTTCATTGTCATGGGTTTCGGGATCTTCATCGTGTGGCTCTTAAGCATCGCCGTTTTCATTGCACTCATGCGCACAAAGATTCCGGATCGCAGCATGGCTTGGGCCGTTCGGCTCGGATTGCTGATCACGATACTCGGAACGGGCACCGGATTGATGATGGTCCGGCCGACGAAGGCGCAACTGGCCGAAGCGCGATCCACCGGTAGCATGGCCATTTCGGGCGCCCACACGGTCGGCGCACCCGATGGCGGTCCAGGTATGGCCATTACCGCTTGGAGTCGAGAGCACGGCGATCTCCGTGTCCCTCACTTCTTCGGGATCCACGCCGTGCAGATTCTGCCGTTGTTCGCTTGGTTGTTCGCAAGGAATCGGCCGGCAATCGTGATTGCGGCCGGCGTGGCCTACGGTGCTTTCTTCCTGTTTACCCTAGTGCAGGCGATACAGGGAAAACCATTCCTCGGAGGAGTGTTGTGACTCCAGAGCAAGTCTTCTCGATCGTGAATCTGATCGCGCTCTTCGGCTGGGTCCTGCTGATCCTCGCACCTCGCTTCGCCTGGTCTCGGGCGATTGTGAGTGCGCTTCCGCTGATCCTGAGCAGCGCCTATCTAATCCTGCTCGCGACGAATTGGGGCCGGTCCGATGGCGGGTTCGGGTCGTTGAGGGATGTGAGCCAGCTGTTTCAGAATCCTTGGCTACTACTTGCCGGATGGGTTCACTATCTCGCGTTCGACCTCTTCGTTGGTTCATGGGAGGCGGCCGATGCAGCGGAGCGAGGGCTCTCGCAGTGGCTCGTTGTGCCTTGCCTGGTTCTCACGTTCCTGGTGGGACCCGTTGGGCTGCTCTTATACTCGGGCGTCCGATCGGCTCGTCCCCTTCGTTAGCGACGAAGGCGAAGAATCATCAGGTGGTCATCCACGTATTCGGAACCAATCTTCAGTGAGCGCGGTTCGGTCCCGTAGATCTCGAAGCCAAGACTTCGATAAAGACGGCCAGCGGGTTCCTGACATGCTGAGACAGTGAGCAGGAGCTGTTCCAATGAAGAGTCTTTTTCTGCTTCCTGCAGCAGTGCTTGTAAGAGAGCGCGGCCAACTCCAAGTTGTCGCATCGAGCGCGTCACATAGACCGCGTTGATATGACCTTTGTGGCGCTGTTTGAGTCCGATTCCCCGAAAAAACAGTACTGTACCGATGAGCTGATCGTGCTGAAATGCGCCCAGGATGTATCCGTCCGGCTGCATATTGCGGAGCTGCACACGTGTCGCATCGATCGTGGTTGCCCGATGATCCTCGGCTGCGCTGGCAAAAGCGAGCGGCTCGGTTTCTAGAGCCTCCAAGCGGATGTTCCAATAAGCGCTTGCATCGAGTTCAGTGAGTTTTCGAATCTGCATCCCAAGTCTAAGGGTACGTGAAGCCCTCAGTTGACTCGGTGACCGTATTCGCGAAATAATACCTACGGGTACGCATTCTCTTGTGAGGTGCTCTGGATGACACGATACGCAGCTGTTTTCACACTCCTCTCCGTCGGCGTGGCGCTCTCTCAAGAGAAGCAGGTCGCCGGCGCCAATACTGCTCCTGAAACGCAGGACCTGGTTGTCACAAACGTCCAGTACATCTATGGTTTCCCCAAGACGAAGCCGAATGAAAAAGGCAAGCTGACCATCAATTCGGATGGCCTCACCTTTACCGGAGTGTCGAGCACGTACAGCATTCCACGGTCTTCCTTGATCGCTGTAGACGCCGGCAATGAGAGGGTAGAACTCTGGGGCACGAAGGGCCGCCTCCTCAGAATGGCGATTCCGTACGGTGGAGGGTCCGTCGCTTCTGGCGTGATGCACCACAGAGTCTCCATGTTAACGGCCGAATTTCGTGACGACCATAAAGGCTTTCACTCAGCAGTTTTCTACGTTCCGGCAGAGGACGCGGCTCGCGTTTTGAAGAGCTTGTCCCAAGCGCCCCTTCCGGAGGATGGCTCCATCGCGCGTGTTGAAAAAGCCGGCTCGGAATGTCAGCGTTCAAATGTGATTCCAAACAGCGTCCTGATTGAAGCTCCCGTCCGGAACAACATCCAAGTGCCGACCGCCTATAAGGCACTTGTCTACGAACATATAGTGAACCGTATCCAACACCTCAAGGGTGTCGAACATGTTTACAGAGCGGGCGAGATAAGCGAATCGAGCGGGTGTCCCCAATACACAATCCGCCTCGAACTGACCAACTTCAAGCAGGGTAGCCAAGTCAAACGGGCAATTATGGGGTGGGCTGGTTATGTCGTCGGCACGACTCAGATGACCTTTAGGACAACCATTACCGACGCCTCCGGGCACCAGCCTGTGACACAAGACGTGAAAGCAACCGTACGTGGTGCGTCGGAAAGCAAGAATGTTGGTGACGGGCTTGCGAAGCGCATCGCTAAGAGCTATGCCACTGTTCTCAAGAGTCACCAGAGCTAAAGCAGAACAATCCACTACGATGTACGTGCATGATCACGCCAAAGCCTAACAAGCACGAACTCAGGACGAAGGAAACGCGCGAGCGCTTACTCAGTGCCGCCGAGGAGATCTTCGTCCGTGATGGGTATGCAGACGCAGACCTGGAAGAGATCGCAAAGTTAGCTGGTCGCACGAAAGGAGCAATCTACGCTCAGTTCAAGAGCAAGGAGGACATCTTTCTCGCTCTGGTTGAGCAGCATGTGCTTCGCTACAGGACTCAACTGCAAGAAGCACTCGGAAGATCTACCTCCGTCGAACAGAACCGGGAGGCTTTTCGGCAGTTTTATTTGAGCCTCAGTCAGGATCATACGTGGAACATCCTGATGTTGGAGTTCAAGCTATTTGCGATCCGGCACCCTCAGGCGAAGAAGCGCTTCCAACGGTTCTACGCAAAGCTGGTTTCATCTGACCACGAGGAACGCCTCTCTGCGCTGCTAGGGCCTGCCGACAAGGGCGAGGCGGCCCTAAGTCACTCCCAAGCTGTCCAGGTTCTCGAATCTCTGCTCGCTGGCCTCTGTCTTGAAGCATCGTTCGATTCACATCTCGGAAAAGATGTTCCGATGATAGTAGCGGCGCGTGTTTTCGATGCCCTGTTGGAAGTGCCACAAAGCCAAATGACACCTGCGCGCAGAAGGGATGCCGCGAGCGCTTCAGGTATGGGATCAAACGGACGACATTGATCGACAGACGTCATTAGCGTTCGTTTCACGGGTCCTTGCATTGGATTGCACTGACTTCGCGGCATCCGATGCACGCTGTGCCAACTCCGCGAAGGCTTGCCGAAGCTCCGGAGGATTGCGCACCACCACGCGGCAACCAAAACTCAACAGCATCGCTGCGAATTGCGGGAGATCATCGCGCCCGCAGTTCAGGACGGTCCCGCCATTTTCCTCATGCGCCACGACCCGCCACGGACAGAGCCATTTGCGAGCTTCCGCGATCGGCAACTCGAGCCACACGTCAATCTTGTACGTCGACATCACAAATGGCATCGCTTCGTGCAGATACGCTGCGACATCGAACCCGGCCGGTCGCTCAAATGCCTTTTCCGTTTGCACGAGATTGGAGACGCGATCGAGACGAAAGGTGCGCAGGGCATCGCGAAGCAAGCAGCGGCCGACCAGATACCAACGACCGTCTGCGTGGACGACTCCATATGGCTCGAGTTCACGCTGAGATCGATTGCCGGAATGCGCGGTGTAGTCAAACGTCACGCACCGGCGCGCGCGGATGGCTGCAGCCGCACGGATCAAGGCGTCGGCCGAGGTGGTGACGGTCCATGGACTGACCTCCAGCGCGACCACATCCTCCACGGTTCGCACGCTCTCGCGCATCGGCTCCGGCAGCACCCGGCCGAGTTTCGCGACCGCGCCCTCGGTTGCAGGAGCAAATGCCGATAACCCAAGTTGGCGAAGAGCCCTCAATCCGAGCGTCATCGCGAAGGCCTCTTCATCGGTCAGCATGAGCGGAGGAAGTCGAAAACCAGGCCGAAGCCGGTAAGAGCCACCGACACCGCGACTCGACTCAACAGGAATGCAGAGATCTTGCAGCCGTGCGATGTAACGTTGCACCGTACGCGGGCTGACCTCCAGGCGCTCTGCCAGCTCGGCACCCGTAACGTGCTCCCTCGCTTGCAGGATCTCTAACACGGTGAGCACCCGCATCAGGGGATCGTACATGCATTGATCGTCCCACGAATTTACGACAGGGACTGTCGGGAATCTACTTCATCCTGTGTCTGTGGACGCGCGAAGCGTCTCTCAGGAGGTTCATCATGACACCACAAGCCGAAACCACACAAGTCGCAACACCCGAATCGCTGCGAGCGCATTGGCAGGGCCATCGCAAGCTGACGCGCCGAGTGATCGAGGTCTTCCCCGAAGACAAATTGTTCACCTATTCGCTTGGGGGAATGCGACCGGTCTCGGAATTTATCGGAGAGTTTCTCCACATGACTGTGCCCATTGCGCGGGGCGTTGCTACCGGCGAGTGGGTTGGTCGCGACAATCTGAAGTTGCCGGGAACGAAGGCCGAGCTCTTGAAGATGTGGGATGAGGACACCGCTGAGCTTGACCGCATTTGGCCAACGATTCCACTGCATCGCTTCAATCAAAAAGACAAGGCCTTCGGCAAATGGGAGGCGACGGGACTCGAGTCGATCTTATATGCGATCGACAACGAGACCCATCACCGGGGCCAAGCGTACGTTTATCTGCGGACGCTCGGAATCGAGCCGCCTCCGTTTTGGGAACGCGGGTAGCGATCCAGACTTGGAAGGTGCGGGTTCCCCTATCGGCGCCTTCCAACTTTTCTAGCGGAAATCAACTGTGACAAGGATCCTCGCGTCAACGCGCCGGTTTCCATTGATCATTCGGTCCGCCCCTCTTTTCAGGCCTCACAGCGACACCCACAGGAACCCACTGGCATGCAGCGAGACGAGAGCTTCGACAAGCATTGAGCGGGTCTGTCTGCGTCGCTACTGTAATTGAGTCCAGCTTGGTCTCGTCAATGGCCGCGAGAATCGCCATGTTGTGATCGGCCTGGCTGCCACGAAGGAGGTACACCAGCCGGACATGCCGGGCGCGGCGGGGCAGTTGAAACAGTTTCACCAATGGCTCTCTGCGTCGAGTGGGCTTTCCATCGCGGACATCCTCAGCCGACGAGAACCGGACGCGAACTCCGCCGCGCTCCAATCCCTCTACGGTGTAGTAGCTCCTTTCGTATCCTGCAAAGTCTGCTCCGGCGGACAGTTCCAATGACAGAGACCGCTCGCTCCCGGCGGCTGCCTTTGGTTCTGGAACAGCTTCGAGCCGCAACTTGCCCGACCGAGTGATTGGCGTAATCACCGAGACCCGCCATCCCGGTTCAAGATCGATGTAGCTTCCTTTTTGGGGAGCGGGCACATTCGGCCGCGTCACTTGGGTGTGCTTCCCGGCACAACCGGTCAGCAACAGTGCGAGAATCACTACGGTCGAGGTGGTAATCAAAAAAATTCTCCCAGTCGATGTCGAGAAAGTGGACGCGTGCTCCGACCTATGCATGAACGCGCCGATCAGCGCGCGACACTGACAAGGAGAAACACACATGAAATACATTCTTATGATGCACGTACCCAAAGGGGGCTCGTATGCAGTTAGCAGCTGGCCGAAGGACGACGTGGTGGCGCACATTGCCTTCATGAGGAACCTGAATAAGGAGCTCATCGAATCCGGTGAGTTCGTCGGTGCGGAGGGTCTCGCCGAGCCTGGTCAAGCCAAGCTGGTGAGGGCCGGAGCGAACGGCTCACCCGTAACCGATGGCGTCTTCCCTGAATCGAAGGAGTTCCTGGCGGGCTTTTGGATCATCGACGTTGATCGTCCCGAGCGCGCGTATGAGATTGCCGCAAAAGCGTCGGCCGCGCCCGGAGTCGGTGGAAAGCCCCTGAATATGAACATCGAAGTTCGGCAAGTGATGAGCGGACCTCCTGAAGAATACGCGTGATCAATCCCGCACCAGAACTGCGCTTCGAGCACCTGTTTCGCGAACTCGTTCCACAGGTGCTCGGCGCATTGGTGCGTCGATTTCGCGACTTCTCGGCAGCGGAAGATGCCGTTCAGGAAGCTCTGTTAGCCGCTACGCTCCAGTGGCCCCGCGAGGGTCTGCCTGCGAACCCGCGAGCATGGCTGATCGAGGTTGCGTCGCGCCGCATGCTCGATATGCTGCGTGCAAACGTGGCGCGGCGTCAGCGCGAGTCGAAGGTTGCGGTACAGCCCGATGCCGTCGCACATCCGCCTGATCCGGACGACGGGTCGAGCGAGGATGACACCCTCGTGCTGCTCTTCATGTGCTGCCATCCGGCACTGACTCCGACGTCTGCGATCGCTTTAACGCTAAGGGCGGTTGGCGGACTGACAACTGCCGAAATCGCCCGCGCGTTCCTGGTGCCGGAATCCACCATGGCTCAACGAATCAGCCGCGCGAAGCAGAGCATCAAAGCCTCCGGCGTTGCGTTCCGACTTCCCAGCTTCGAGGATCGCGCGGCACGATTGCGAGCAGTGCTTCATGTGCTGTACCTCATCTTCAATGAAGGCTACACCAGCAGTTTCGGACCAGAGCTCCATCGCCCGGAACTCTCAAAGGAAGCGATTCGTCTCACGCAGGCCCTGCACGAGTTGCTTCCGAATGATGCCGAGGTCGAGGGTCTTCTGGCGCTGATGCTACTCACCGATGCCAGAGGTGCCGCAAGAACCGGACCGCATGGCGAGTTGATTCCCCTCACGCAGCAAGACCGCGCATTGTGGGATCAAGAGCAGATCAAGGCAGGCGTCGCGCTTGTCACTTCGGCGCTTTCCAAGGGATCCATTGGCCCGTATCAATTGCAGGCCGCTATCGCCGCGGTTCACGATGAGGCCGCCCGACCCGAGGACACCGACTGGGCACAGATTGTCGCACTCTACGAACTGTTGCAACACATGTCCGACAATCCGATGGTGGTTATGAATCACGCTATCGCGTTCGCGATGGTTCACGGACCAGCCGCGGGTCTCGAGCGTCTCCGTTCCATCGAGAACGACAGCCGGGTTTCGAGCGGTCATCGCCTGGACGCCGTCCGCGCTCACCTGTTCGAGATGGCTGGAGAGCACCACGCAGCAATGGAACACTACCGTCGAGCCGCTCAACGGGCCACGAGTCTCCCGGAGAGGGATTACCTACTTACTCAGGCGGCACGTCTCATTGAGATCGAACCAGGGTCCTGAGAATCACGAGCGGCG
>DASQVJ010000304.1:0-4249 GCA_035640835.1 Bryobacteraceae bacterium | reverse complement strand
CCTTGATTGTCTTCGATGTCCCGTCCGTCAGCCACTTCGTCGCGAGGTGGCGACTGCCATACAAGCTGTCGTTCGCGGTCCAGGTCGCCACCGCTTCTTCGCCGTCGAACCAAACGATATACAGATCATCCTTGCGCGGCTTGCCGGCCTGAGTCCTCGCGAGCTCCAGAAGCAGGCCCGTCGACGACCCTGCATCATTCGCACCCACGAAGGTCACCATCGGCATGATCTTCGTGTCGTAGTGGCCCGAGACGACAACACCGCGTCCGGAGGTTCCTTTGATCTTCGCGACGATGTTCATCATCGGCTTCGGCCCTGCCGGCGTGTTCGCGACGAAGGCATCGGTCGTGTAGGGCACACCCCAGCGCGTCAGCTGCGTCTTGATATAGCCCTGCAGTTTCCGATTCGCCAGGGAGCCCGATGGTCGAGGCCCGAACTTCACCGCAGCATCCGTGTACTTCAGCGCCGATCCTCCGCTGAAGGTTGATCCCGATGCAAACAGCGGCACGCATGTCCACGCGGCCAGAAGCACTACAGCTTTTGCGCTTCGCATATGTATCCCAGAGTAAAGTGCTTCTCCCGGTCGAGTCCCTCGAGCCATGGCAACACCAGCGCCACCGGAGAAACCAGCAGCAGCCACAACAGCGCTCCCGGACCTCCAAAGAACTGCGCTCCATTGAACAGCCTTCGCGAAAGCAGCCGGAAGTATCCGCCGACCGGCTCCAACCGATTCACGCGCATGCGTGCCTGCGTCAGCAGATACTCCAGGCCATATCGCGTGTACCGGAAGTAATCGTGCGGCTGCTGATGTTCCTCCCACTCGTGAGGCACAACCAGAAAGAGCCGGCCGCCGGGCCGCAAAACTCGACCTAATTCACGCAGAACGAGCGCCGGCTCCGGGACATGCTCCAACGTCACGATATGGATCGCCGCATCGAACGACGCGTCGCGAAACGGCAATCGAGCCAGATCCGCCTGCGCGTCGATACGCGAATAGTCCCACGCGACATCTCCCACGCCCAAGTCGACCCCCACATAGCGGTGCCGTTCAAACAAGGCCGCGAATCGAGCCTCGCCGGCCCCCGCATCAAGCAAAAGCGAATGCTCCGGCAGAGTTAGCGAAAATTCCTCGACACTCTCTTCAAGTTTTGCCTCGAAGTGCAGGACCCAGCGATAGATCGGCTTTGGAAGGATCTTCTGGATCGAAGGAAGCGTACCCTTCACGCCGGCTTTCGAGCCTCGATCATCACGGTCGAGCCGGCCCTGCATGCCGCCTCCAACATCGTCACGGGCAGGGCAGCAAGCACCAGGCAGAAGTACGCCAGATCTTTCCACAGCTGGGCACGCGGGGACTCGTTGACACGTCGCACACGCCGAGCCATCGGATCCAACCCGGGCGCGATGCTCGTCGCCAGACCCGCAGGATTATCACGTAACGAGAAGAACTTCTGCCGCATCACCTCAAAGCCGCACGACTTCAAAAGATTCTCCACATCCCGCGCCCGAAAGTTGATCAGATGCCGTGGCACGTCAAGCCCATTCCACCCCGCGCCGAACAATAGAAATTGCCAGCAGTCCGCGTTGGGCACCTGCACCACGAGACGGCCATTCGGCTTCAATAAGTCGAAGCATGCATCGAGATAGCTCGCCGGCTCGTACAGATGCTCGAGCACGTGAAACATGGTCACCAGCCGAAACGACCCTGGTCCGAAGGGTGCGTTGGCCAGGTTCCCACAAACCGTTGGCACCCGGTTCTGATGCCAGGCGACCTCAGCCGCATCCGCCGAGTAGTCAAGGCCAATCGCCATCTGACCTGCCTCGGCAAGCATTCTGGGAAACAACCCACCGCCACAGCCGACATCGAGCACGGCCCCTTCCGAGGGGCCAGCTTCCAGCGCTCGCTTCACGAACTGCACATGATCCTGCAGCACCAGCCGGCGATATCGTTCTTCCAAGCTCGCGGCAGTCGACCGGTTTGGGGCATACCAATACTGCTGGGGATAAAACGTCTGGAGCTCGACAGGATCCGGCCAGGGATAAAGCCGGAGCAATTGGCAAGCAAGGCACTCTACGATCAGGAAGTGCCGATCGGTGGTGCGATACAGCCGGTCGTGCCCTCGGAGCACCGTTCGATATTGACGTCCATCGCACGCTGGGCAGTGCTCGCCCTTCCCAATCAGATCGCTTGCTCCGATAGCTCCCGGAGCGTGATCCGATAGCGCAGTAGCAACTTTCGAGTTTCGCTCGAGCTCAGGCGACGTATCTTGTTGAGGGCTTTCCTTTTCTGCCATGTGCCAGGAAGCATGGTGAGGGCCTGCCAGTTTCCCTTCGCCAGCGCTTGTGCAACCTGAAGCTTACCCGAAAAGCCCTCGTAGCGTCCAACTTCTCCTTTGCCTCGAGCCGCCGCGATCAGTCCGGCAAGGACGCGAATTCCAAAGAACACGATGTTCAGCATCAGCAGGCTCAGCGGGAAATGCTTCACAGCGAGCAGCACGCGGTTTCGTTCGATCAGTTCCAGCCTTCGGCTCGAGCGCACACCCAATGTCGCGCCGCGGTGATGACGGACCACAGCTGTCGGTACGTAGATGCAGCGCCATCCCGCGATTCGCGCGCGTAACCCAAGCTCTGCGTCGTCCCCATAGGCAAACAGGTCCTCATCAAAGAGCCCGATTTCATCGAGCATCGCTTTCCTATACATCGCCGCGCAGCCGTCAGGCCAGAGAATTTCTTCCACGCGATCATATTGACCACGGTCCTTTTCTCCGCTGCCGCGTCCTCGATTCTGACCGTCGAGGTAGATCAGGTGTCCTGCTTTGTCGATCCTGGTGGGATCTTCGTAGACCAGAATCTTGGAAGCCGCCATACCAAAATCCGGTCGTGCGGCCAACTCACACCACATCTCACGAAGCCAGTCAGGATTTGCTTCCGCGTCATTGTTTAACAATGCGATGAATTCGCCCGTGGCTACTCGAATGCCCTGGTTGTTTGCTTCACAGAAGCCGAGATTCGTCTTATTTCGAATAACCCTTAATTGGAAGCGGCCGTTCCCGGCGAACTTCTCCAACGCCATTTGGACAGAATCGTCAGTAGATCCGTTGTCTACAAGCACAACTTCAAACCGAATCTCCTCCTGTTGCATCAAACTCACCAGGCAGGCATGCAACAGCGCCGAACGATTGTAGTTGACAATCACCACTGTAACGGGGGTGGCCGGATTTGTATGCAAATGCTGTATTATAGCGGTTAAGAAGGGCTGGTCCAGGCCATGAACTCAGTAGGTCAGCGTCTCCGAGCGGAGCGAGAACGGCAGAACCGAAGCATCTCGGATATTGCCAGAGAGACCCGCATTGCTGCAAGGTATCTTGAGGCGATCGAGGCCGACAACCTTTCTATTTTGCCTGGAGATTTCTTTTACCGCAATTGGGCCCGCCAATATGCAACCGTTTTGCGGCTTCCCGATATCGAGGATCTGGAGGAAAGCATCGAAGCACAGGCTCCCTTAAGGGACGACCTGGATGTGCTCGAAGTCCTCACCGCGAACTATCAGCCCGTGCAAGCCGTTAATTCGCGAAAGCGTGTAGGTCTCCATACAGCGGCTGCCTTGTTGATCGCGGTCTGCACTGGCTGTGGCGCGGTTTACGCTTTTTGGAATCAGATACAGCTCGACAAACCAAATGCCGTTGCGAAAATGAAAGTGCCTGAAATCGCGCACGCAAGTGGACACGCGGCCAAAGGAGTTGACCCGCCGCCGTCACCGTCGTCCGGACAAATCACCCTTCCAACGAATCAGCCCGTCGAAAATCCTACCCCCGCCACTTCAGTCGCGACTCAGCCCACAACCGAAGCCGTCCCAGCACAGAATGCAGCATTCGCCGAACCATCTCCAGAAGTACAACTCGACGTCACCGCTGATGCCCTGAGCTGGATCTCTATCCGGTCGGGCCAGACGACGTTGTTCTCCGGAACCTTGCGTCCCGGCGAACAGAAACAGCTGCGCATTGCCGGAGATGTAAAGCTGTTCACCGGAAATGCCGGTGGTGTTCGAGTGACCTGGAATGGCCGCGACCTCGGAAGTCTTGGAACTCAAGGTCAGGTGCGCGTCCTTCTGATCTCAGCCGGTCAAGCGCAAGTGTTGCCGAGCCGTCGTGGGTCCTAGCTCGTCCTGCTACCATTAAGTTCCACCGTAGAAGTTCCGTGCTCCGAGCCTATTTCGATCACAACGCGAGTACACCAGTTTCGCCGGAGGTGA
>DASQVJ010000303.1:0-16316 GCA_035640835.1 Bryobacteraceae bacterium | reverse complement strand
GCCATCCTTGGGCTGGACGGGAATCAGCTGGCCGCGCTTCTTCCGGATCACGAGATGCGCGAACGCTTCATACGATACGTGGTCGCGCGGTACTCGGCTTTCAACGTGACCTGGCAACTGGTTCAGGAGTTCGAGGAGTATGAGAATGGCCGGGCATTTTGTCGCGAAATGGGGCAACTAGTAAAGCAGATAGATCCCTATGGCCATCCTCGAACAACCCATACGACGTCGACGAGCGCTCCCCTGCTTCCGGACGGCTGGATGGACCACGTTCTCTACCAAAGCTCGGACGACCAACTTGGTTCTATCGAGCATCAGCTCTACGGAGTGCCCTTCGTCAATGCCGAGTTCGCTTATGAGGACAGCGGAGCAGGGAAGTCCCATCCCCATCACGTGGACACAGCGACCTTCCGCAAGCGGCTGTGGAACTCGACAATGGACGGCGAATATCCGACCTTCGGCAACACGGGAGTTTACGGCGGCAGGAAGGTGCCGAAGGATTTGAACCAGCTCGAATCCCCCGGTGCAAAGCAAATGACAGCATGGTTCGATTTCTTTGCGGGCACACGATATTGGGAACTCGAACCGTTCTTCGATTTGGATGGCGGACGCGCAGTCGCCTTGCCGGGTGTCGAATACATCGTGTATGTGGAGAAGCCAGAGGGTCCGATTGAAGTACGAATTCAAAGGGCTGGGTACGACGTGCGCTGGTTCAACCCTACAACGGGCCAGTTCGTGCCTCAGAAGGGCTACAAGGGAGAGCGGTGGACAGGCGAAGCGCCCAACAGGGAACAGGATTGGGTCCTGCACATCTCGCGCGAGGATCGTAAGCAAGGAATGCTGAGGTCATGGAAGTTCGAAAGCAGGCCCAACTTGCTTCAGGAAGTGGAAGCGATCGCCGCAAAAACACCGTTCGACATTGCACAGCCTGGTGATGTCGTGCGAGCCGGCAAGCCCGAGCCCTATGAGGCTAAACTGCGCCGTGAGACCCGCGGCACGAGAGCCATGATGTACCTCTGGACGCTCGACGCAGTGACCGATAGTCAGGGATATCTGGTCGTGGGGACAGGCGCGACAGGTTCCATGACCGTACCGGAACCGTTTTTGCACGGAGGATCAGAAGCACCTGCGACCCTTCGTGTGTTGGGAATGAATGCGAACGGAAAGGTATACGAATTGAACAAATCCATCACGGTGAAACGCTGAAGTGCGTACGCTTGCCGTGGACACTGCCGGACAGTTCGGCAGTCTGGCGCTTGTGGAGGATGGTCAGATTGTCGCCGAGCAGATGCTGTTCTCACCGGAAGGGTTCGGGTCGCTGGTATTCCTCGAACTGCAGCAATTGTTGAAGCGGCACGAATGGGAGCTCGCAAGCATCCAGGCATTTGCAGCCGCGTCGGGACCTGGATCGTTTACGGGTGTACGCGTAGGACTCACGGCGGTGAAAGGTCTCGCGGAGGCCATGGGCAAGCCCGCTTACGGCGCTTCGAACTTGAAAGCTTTGGCACGGAAAGGCACAGCTCCTTTGCGGGCAACCGTCATCGATGCACGCCGAGGCGAAGTGTATGGCGCTGTTTACGATGCGGATCTCAATCCCGTCGTCAACGAGGAGGTCCTGCCATTCCCGGCGTGGTTGGCGAGCTTGCCAAAAGGGTCGTTCGAGATCCTGTCAACCGGATTCGCGCCGTTTCAAGCAAGTCTGGCAGGAACCCAGTTTGAGAACGTTCCCGTAACGGAACATCGAGCTCTGGCGGGAGCTGTAGGTCAGATCGCCGAAACTCTTCATTGTGCAGGAGAAGCCGGCGACCCTGCAATGCTCGACGCCAACTACGTGAGGCGATCAGACGCCGAGCTGATGTGGAAGGAACCGTAAACAGAGTGGTACGCTGGGTGTTCTACGGGCACTCCGCCTCCACTTCGAGACCACTCCGTGAACTCCTTTGATGCACGCTCAGTCGCAGCGCTGATCGACCACACCCTCCTGAAACCTGAAGTGGGCCGCGACACGATTGCCAAGTTGTGTGAAGAGGCCCAACGCTACTCATTTTTCAGCGTTTGCGTCAACCCGATGTGGGTCACCGAGTGCGCCGCCCGACTCGCCGATTCTGGCGTCCGGATCTGCTCCGTCGCAGGCTTCCCGTTAGGCGCGAACATCACGGCAACCAAGACACACGAAGCACTTTTGTGCATCCGGCATGGTGCGCACGAAATCGACATGGTTCTTCCGATCGGCGCTTTGAAGGGCGGACAATTTGATTACGTTGAAGAAGACATTCGCGAGGTAGCCGATGCCGTCCGGGGTGAAGGCGCACTGCTCAAAGTGATCCTCGAAACGGCGCTGCTTGATGATGAGCAGAAGCGGATCGCCTGCGAGCTTGCGGTCCAGGCGGGCGCGCACTTCGTCAAGACGTCGACCGGCTTCAGCAGTCAAGGATCGACCGCTCATGATGTGAAATTGATGCGGGATACGGTTGGTCCTGAGATTGGCGTCAAGGCAAGCGGTGGGATCCGCACACTCACGGATCTGCGGAGCATGGTTGAAGCCGGGGCCAATCGAATCGGCGCGAGCGCGAGTGTCGCCATCATCGAGGAGTTGGGCCAGTAGCAATGCCGATCGCGCGGCGAGCCAACATACGTTTCCGGGAACGGGCTGAGCTTCTCGACTTTCTTCTGGAAGTCGCGAGCGTGATGTCGGAGACGCTCGATTTGGACAAGCTGCTGCCCCTCGTGAGCGAGTACGTAGGTCGCGTGATTCCGTATGATCTGTTCGCGCTGCTTCTCTACAGCGAGAAGGCGCAAGGCTTGCGGATTCGCTATGCTCGCGGGCACCGCGACGAGGTGGTTCGCAGCTTGGTGATCCCCCTCGGCGAGGGTCTCACAGGCATTGCAGCCGAGACTCGTCAAACAGTGCTGTCGACCGATGTCCGGAATGATCCACGGTACTTGCCTGCCGTCGATGCCGTCCGCTCGGAACTCGCCGTCCCCATGATTCTCAGAGGCCGGCTGGTGGGAGTGATTGATGTACAGTCGACCCGCGAGAACGCCTACGCCGAGCAGGACGCGTCCCTTCTTCGATTGTTAGCGGCTCGCGTGGTGACGAGCATCGAGAACGCGCGGCTGCATCAGCGGGTTCAGCGACAGAACCGAGTCTCCCGCATGCTGGTGCACTTGGCCCAGGAGTTCTCGTCGATTTTGAACCTCGATGAGCTCCTCAGCACCATCGCCAAGACTCTCAAGGTACTCATCAACTACGATGCTTTCAGTGTCCTGCTGGTCGATCCGGAGCGTCAGGTTTTGCGGCACCGATTCAGCGAGCGCTATGACCAGCGCGTCGCGCTCGACAACATTCCGATCGGCCGTGGATTGACTGGTGCCGCTGCAAAAACGCGCGAGATTGTACGCGTGAACGACACACTTGCGGATCCTCGTTACATCGCATCGCATCCGGACATTCGGTCGGAGATCGCTGTGCCGCTGGTCGTTCAGGACCGCGTGGTGGGTGTGCTCGATCTCGAAAGCGATCGCCTTGCCTACTTCACCGACGAGCATGTTCGTGTTTTGTCGCAGCTGGCGCCGCAAATCGCGAGCTCGGTTGAGAACGCGCGGCTCTATGAAGAGCTGGCGCAACGCGAGCAGCGAATGGAGCATGACTTGAAGGCGGCTCGCAAGGTGCAAAGCATCCTTCTGCCAAGAGAAGCGCCCGAGCTTCCCGGGCTTGAGGCAGCCATCGCACTCCGTCCTGCAAGAGAGATTACGGGTGATCTCTACGAGTTCTTCGCCGAGCATGACTACGGCGTCGTAGCCTTCGGCGATTCCAGCGGTAAGGGCGCGGCCGCAGCACTCTATGGATCGCTCGTCAGCGGGTTGCTTCGGAGCATAGCGCCGCGCATGCGACGGCCCGGTCCCTTGCTGCGAAAACTGAACGAGACGCTTCTCGAGCGCAAGGTGGACGCGCAGTACGTGACGCTGTCGCTTTTGCATTGGGATGTCGGGACCAGGCAGATGACCGTTGCAAATGCCGGCTCCACTCCTCCTCTGCTCTTTCGTCGTGGGCAACGGACCGACCTGCATGTCGAGGGCGTTTCGCTCGGGCTTCTCGAGGATCGAGGATATGAGGAGATGACCACTGTCTTGGAGTCCGGTGATGTGCTTCTGCTCTACTCTGACGGTGTAGCCGACCAAATGAACGCGTCCGGTGAGGACTTCGGATCCCGCCGATTGGTTGATGTATTGCAGCAGGTGGCAGATGGTCCCGCGCGTCAGATCGTCGATTCCATCCTGCAGGATCTGGATCGTTGGGCTGAAGGTGGTGCCATGCAGGACGATCAAACGCTTGTGGCCATGAAGATTCTTTGATGCCTTTTGAATATAGAAACAATACTCTGATGTGCGAGGGAGTCGCCCTTCAGGATTTGGCCGACAAAGTGGGTACTCCCGCCTACGTCTACTCCGAAACGGCGATCGTCAAACGCTTTCGCGAGTATGACGAGGCTTTTGGCGATTGCCCCCACCTGGTCTGTTTTGCCGTCAAGGCGAATTCCAATCTCAGCATCCTTCGCTTGCTATCCGAGCAAGGCGCTGGCTTTGACATCGTTTCAGCGGGCGAACTATATCGTGTTCTGCGGGCTGGCGGCGATCCTTCAAAGGTTGTGTTCTCGGGGGTGGGCAAGACGCCGGATGAGATTACCTTTGCATTGCGCAACGCGATTCATTCCTTTAACTGCGAGTCGGAGCCCGAGATCGCGCTAATCGACTCGCTGGCTGCAAGGCTGGGTGTGAAAGCTCGTGTGGCCCTTCGCGTGAACCCGGACGTTGATGCGTCGACACATCCGTACATCTCGACCGGACTGCGACAGCACAAGTTCGGTGTCGACATTGCAGAAGTCGAAGCGGTATATGAGCGGGCGATGCGCTGCAGGAATGTCGAGCTGGAAGGAGTGAGTTGCCACATCGGGTCGCAGTTGCTCGACACACGCCCTTTGATGGAAGCTGTGGATCGGATGGTGGCGCTTGTCGGAATGCTTCGCAGTAAGGGCATTTCGATTGAGGTGCTCGATCTTGGTGGAGGCTTAGGCGTCGCATATCAGAAAGGCGAACGCTCACCGGACATTCGTGAAGTCGTGCAAGGCATTCGCGACCGAGTCGGTGGCCTGAACATCACGATCTTGCTCGAGCCAGGTCGAAGCATCGTCGGAGAAGCGGGTGCGCTGTTAACTCGAGTCCTCTATCGGAAGCAGAACGGTCCAAAGGAATTCATCGTGGTGGACGCGGCTATGAACGACCTGATTCGGCCTGCGCTCTATCAGAGCCATCACGATATCTGGCCGGTACGCCAGTACAGCATGAACAGTCTCGTGAACGCGGACGTAGTCGGCCCCATTTGCGAGAGTGGCGACTTCTTTGCGCGATCGAGAGATCTACCGCCCGTTTTCCCTGGCGATCTACTCGCGGTCATGACGGCAGGGGCTTACGGGTTCGTGCAGTCCTCAAACTACAACTCCAGACCCAGGGTTCCCGAAGTGCTGGTTAAGGACGATACCTGGAGGATCATCCGGCATAGAGAGAGCCAGGAAGATCTGGTTCGCGGCGAGGTCGAGGCCCTTGCATGAGAGCCGTCCTGATTCTGCTGATTACCGGAGCTCTGGCATCCGGGCAGACGCCGATCGACCTGCTCGAGGAGAAGACAAGAGCGCGAATCAGCAAGTTGGATCAGGTTACTGATGGAGTGATCGGGTTGTATGCTCGAGATCTCATAACCGGCCGCGCTATCGAATACCACGCGGGAGTCATCTTCCCTCAAGCAAGCTCGATCAAGATCGCGATTCTGATTGAGTTGTTCTACGCGGTTGAAGCGGGGAAAATTCGATTGGAAGACGAAGTGACGCTGAGTGAGGCGGACAGCGTTGGGGGTAGCGGTAAGCTGCGGGAGCTGCTGAAGCCGGGCGCGTCCCACAAGCTGACGATACGCGAACTGGCCGTCACGATGATGCGAGACAGCGACAACACGTCTACAAACAAGCTGATCAGCATGCTGGGAATCGAGGCCATTAACAATCGCATCCAGAGCTTTGGTCTCAAGACCGTGAAGCTGCAGAGAAAGATGATCGATGTGCAAGCGGCAAGCGCCGATCGTGAGAACGTCGGTTCACCCGAAGAGATGGCCAAGCTGATTGAAGTGATCTGGCGAGGTCAAGCCGTAAACCAAAAGGCTTCGTCCGAGATGTTGGAAATCCTGAAGCTCGTGCCAGGCGATATCCGAAAGTCAGTTCCAGCAGGCGTGCCGGTAGCATTGAAGACAGGTGGGCTCGCAGGAGTTCACACGGAAACCGCGGTCGTGATGCTGCAACACCATCCCTATGCGCTGAGCTTGGCTTCGTCGTTCCTCGGATCGGATGTGAACCCTCTGCCCGAAATGGCGCGCATCATTTACGAACACTTTGAGAAACTCGAGCACTCGAACAGCTTTGGCAATCGGGTGCGCTAAGGAGGAGATATGGAACTCAACGGAAAGAAGATCGCGTTGTTAGTGGACAACGTGTATCAGGAAATGGAGGTCTGGTATCCCTACTATCGCTTCATTGAAGCGGGAGCTCAGGTCACGATGGTTGGTCCCAAAGCCGGCGAGAATGTCACGAGTAAGCTCGGTTATCCGGCGAAACCGCATCGCTCCTACTCTGAGGTAAAGGCCGATGATTTCGACGGCGTCATCGTTCCAGGAGGCTTTGCGCCAGATCACATCCGGCGTCATCCCGAGGCGATCGAGTTCGTACGACAGGTGGACAAGCAAGAGAAGTTGGTTGCTGCTATCTGTCACGGCCCGTGGGTCCTTTGCTCGACAGGCAGCCTGAAGGGCAAACGCGCCACCTGCTATTTTTCGATCAAGGACGATGTCGTGAACGCTGGTGGTCGATATGAGGATGCCGAAGTTGTGGTGGATGGCAACCTCGTGACATCTCGACGTCCGGATGATCTGCCTGCGTTCTGTCGTGCAGCGATGCAGGTGCTGCAGGGCGTCCCAGCGTCGGTTTGATTAGCCGGCCGCATACGGATAGCGCTTTTTGTACTGCGCGAAGTCGACCGTGATGCCGAGGCCCGGAGCGTCGGGCAGGCGCACGGTTCCATTCCGCTGAATCGGAAGGGTCCCGTTTGTCACTTCCTGGAAAACGGGATCCTGCCCGGCGTCCCACTCCTGAATCAGGAAGTTGTGGCAGACGGATGCCACTGCAAGCGAAGCCGCGTGTGCGATCGGTCCGTACCACATGTGCGGCGAAAGCTCGGCTCCGTAGAGCTCGGCTACGGTCGCGATTCGCTTCAGCTCGGTGATGCCTCCGCAGTGGATGACGTCGGGCTGGATGATCTTGGCGCCGCGCGCCTCGAGGAACTCCCGGAACTCGAACTTGGTCACAAGTCCCTCGCCGCCGGCAAGCGGCACAGGGCTCTTTTCGGCGAGTTCCGTCATTGCCTTCGGGTTCTCGCGGCGGGTTGCCTCTTCAATGAAGAGCGGTTTGTAAGGGGCCACGGCGATCGCGAGGTCGATCGCAGTCCTCGTCGTGAAACGCTCAACCAATTCAAGGCCGATGTCCAAAGAGTCGCCGACGGCTCGACGAATCGCATCGAGCTCTGCGACGATCTTATTGCGAGTGTCAGCCTCGGTTGAACCCTGCTGAGGAATAATCTTCACGGCGGTCCAGCCCTTGTCGCGGGTCTCAGCTGCTCGCTTGGCAAGCGCAGCCGGAGTCCGTTCGCGCACGGGCGTGTCCCAATGGCTGTAATAGACGCGAAGGTCTCGATGGAGCGGGCCGCCCAGCAGCCTCGACACATTCACGCCCAGCACCTTACCTTCGATGTCCCACAGAGCGATGTCGACCGCGGCTTGAGCTGTCATCAGGACATCGCCGTTGCGCCACCTGTTGGCCTTGTAGAAAATGCGATCCCAGTGTTCTTCGACTCCGGCAGGGTTCTTGCCAACGAGCTGGGGCTCGAGCCACTTGATTGCCTGCTCGACGATATCCACTCTCGCCGGTAGCGAACCCTCGCCCAAGCCAACAATACCGCCGTCCGTCTGGATCTCCAGGAACAGGAACTGTCGTCCGTTGACGACGGCCTTGTGTGTCACGAACTTCGTGACCTTCAGATCGGCAACTTTTGGTGAAGGAGCCGCTTGGAGCCGTAAGCCGGCCGCCGTAATGCCAAGCGGAAGCGCGCGCAGCAAGTCTCGTCTGCTCGTCATGGCGTTCTATTGTTTTACACCACAACGCATCAGATCAACTTTCGCGATAGAGGATCAACACGGTCCCAATGAGCACAAAGCACACCGGCCAGATCCACGCAGCGAGCCGTGTCCGCTCGCCGGGAAGGCGGATCTCCAGCCATCGCGACCAGCCCGCGACCACCGCCAGCAGAGCGAGTGGGATGTGGCTCAGCTCAGCCAGGAACTCTTCTTTTACATTGCCGAGCGAATGCGAATGCGTCATCAAGAGGGCCCCACCAATCGAACAGACGAATGGAAACACCAAGCCGGCGCGTTGAGGTGCGAGACGGTGCGTTTGCACGGCCCATTCGAAGATTGCGAAGGCCACGATCAGCAGTACGAACACGCGATGCTGCGCCACTTCAGCCACTTGAAAGCTCTCCCAGAACCCTCGCGGACCAAGCGGCCAATTCTCAGCATCGGATCGGATCAACAGGAAGAGAGCCAGACCGAAAAAGGCGAGCGGCCAGTGTCGTGCCCAATGGAACCGACGCGAGAACACAGCAAGGACTCCGATTGTCAGCACAATGAATCCGGCCCAATGGTGGTTGTACTCGGACCAGGCGATGTCAGCAGGGTTGGGCGGATGCCGGGATTCGCCGGGAACAAACGAGCCAGGGAGACTCGATTCCTGGGGCACCACGAGGGAACCTGCCGGCGAGAGCTCAGACAGACGTGGTGTTTGCAATCTTGGCCAACGAGGGGTCATCCGTTCCACGATCTCGTGTGGCGTCACGCGGTCGATCAACACGTCCGTCGCGGGCGGCGTCGACGTCAGCGATGCTGCGGCAAGAAGTACGGTGAATCCGATTCCGATCTCGGCTTCTACGAAGCGAGCGAGAGGCAGCCACTCAGGCCCACGTCCTTGTCGTACTGCCTTCACGATGTTTCGGTTCAGCGCGCCAAAGAGCAGCAGGATCGCAGTAAGGACGATCTTCGACGCGAGCATAATGCCGTAGATGGTGCCGCCCAAAGCTTGAGCCGACCCGACGTATTGGAAGGCTAAGCCGGCACCACCTGCCACCAGCGCTGCGACCGCAACCATCGCGAGCTTTGAGAAGCGCTGCGTGACAGCCGGTGCAGCATTGTAATCGCGTCGAGCGAAGAACAGCAGGTAGGGTAACCCTCCGATCCAGGCCGCTCCTGCCGCGTGGTGGACCAGCGTCAAGGTCATCAGGAGCCATCGTCCTTCCACGCGTGCGGCACCATGGCTCATCATCGTGGAACCGCTGATGATCGCAATGCAGCAAAGTGACGCGGCCAGATTGCCGCGACGATTTCGTGGAAGCAGAGCGATCATGATTGCAGCACTAACGATCACGAGGGAGGCGACAAAGAATTCAGCACCCACGATGTCTGCGAGTGTGAGGTCGGTAGTGCCGATGAGGATCGCACCGTTGGCACTCGCAAGAGCTACCTGAGTGGCGGCGAGCAGCATCGACGCCAGTGCGATCCATCTCCAGGCTCGAGCGGTCGCGTGCTCGCGCGCAACAAACACTTCGAAGATCACGCCCCCGACCGTCAGCGCTTCCAACGTGAGAGCGAAACCCCGAAGCAAAACGGAAAGAAATCCGAATATATCGAGGAACTGCGTCATCCGGCTACTTCACGCTGAATGGGACTTGGCCGCGAGTGATGTGACCGTCGCTCGCCAACACCTGCCAGCGCAAAATGTAGGAGCCACTTTTCAAGCCTGTTGCTTCCGAGACCAGCTGATCCCCCGTCGCAGAGTCTTTGATCTCGAGCGAACGCTGTTCGCCTGCTCGAGTCACAAGCGTCAGCCTGGAACGTTTGGGGTCGATACGCGAGTTGAAGCGCAGGTTGACCGGAACGTCGGGTCCGGGAACTGCTTGTTCACGCGACGGCGTCGCGGATAGCACGATTGCATGACCGTACACGGCCCACGCGAAAAACATAATCAGAACGAGGAGGCCCAGCGTCCTCGGGGCGATCATTCGCATGCGCTTAGGAGATGATTTACGGTCTTTACAGGATTCGCCGCTTCAAAGCGAATTGGGCAAGGGAACCGCCACCCAGGTGCTCATCGTCGCGACGAGGGCGCACGAGGAAACGGTTATCAGGTGCCTCGTGCAATACCGTTGCGCGCGGGTTTGGTCGCTGCCTCGATCGCCCGCTCCAGCTCGTCGATACGCGCGTTGAACTTGCCCGCGTCCTCTTCGTGCATGTCGGCATGAAGAGTGCGCGCACGCTGAAGAGCGAGCCGTGCTTCTTCGATCTGTCGTAACTCAAATGCTCGGTTGGCGAGGGTTCTGGATTTCGCTGCTGCTCGAAGCAGGGCGAATCCGATTTCCAGATCGGCGGTGAGGAAGTGTCGCCTTGCCAGGCGCGCACTCCTGCCCGATGTGCCGGGATCGTGCATAGCTGGCCTCCCGTCCCGTGAAAGTGTATTCCAAATCGAGCGTAAGAGCACCGTCTCTAGCCGCTAAACAGGCGAGTTATTCGCGAATGATAACCATTGACGACAGATTTCGCAGGAACTACTATGGGGTGGCCCGGAGAGAGAAGCAACATGGTTCGTTCTGCTTTACTGACGGATCGGATGGAGTTCTTCCGGAGGCGATGCGCAGAATGCGGGTTGGCGAATACCCACCAGCGTCAGGTGATTTACCGCGCGCTGGCGGAGTCCGAGGAGCATCTCAGCCCAGAAGCGCTGTACGAGAAGGTAAAGGCTGAGATCCCGGCGATCTCGTTGGGAACGATCTACCGCAACATCAGGATCTTCCAGAATTTTGGGCTCCTGAAGGAGGTAACTCCTCTTCATGATTCGTTACGATTGGATCCCAATTTAGCCAACCATAACCACCTGGTCTGCCGTTGTTGTCACTGGATCTTCGATCTCGAGGAAGAAGACGTTGCTCCGCTCCAGGTTCGGAAAGCTCTGCCCAGGAAGTTTCAAATTGAGCGGTTCGACATTCTGGGCGTTTGTTCATGGTGTGCGGAAAAGGCGAAAGCCGGCCGCATCGTCACTACTCACGCAAAACAGCACGAAGGAGAAGAAGCATGGGACAAGTAGCCAGGCAAATGGTTGAGCAAGCCGGAATCGATGTGAACGTATTGCTGGACAAACTGGTGCGCGCGGCAGGCGCCGAGTTCACCACCTTTTACTACTACACGATCCTCCGAGTGAACGCGATCGGATTCGATGGAGAAGGTATCAAGGAGATCATCGAAGACGCGCGTATTGAGGATCGGAACCACTTCGAGGCGCTCACCCCGCGTATCTACGAGCTTGGAGGAGCGCTCCCGCGCGACATCCGCCAGTTCGCCGACATCGCCGGTTGCCCGGATGCATACCTGCCTTCCAACCCGCGTGACATGAATGCGATGCTGCACGTGCTCGTCGAGGCCGAGCGATGTGCCGTACGCACGTATACGGACATCTGCAACATGACCGCAGGTAAAGATCACCGCACGTACGAACTCTCTCTTGCCATTCTGAATGAGGAAGTGGAACACGAATCCTGGTTTTCCGAGTACCTGTCCGAAGGACCCTCCGGGCACTTCCGCCGAGGCACACCCGGCACATCGCCCTATGTTCGACGGTTCATGTCTGCCGACATCGGCGGTTGAGCTTGGCGTTCGTACGAGTGGCCCGGACGGATGAAATCCTGCCGGGCCACACTGCTTTCTTCTATGTCGGATCGACGCCAGTGCTACTTGCAAACGTCGATAATCGGATCTTCGCGGTGCACGGACTTTGTCCGCATCGGGATAACCCGCTCGAGGGAGCCTGTTTGTATGGGTCTCTGGTCGATTGCCCGTGGCACCATTTCGAGTACGACGTTCGCACGGGCGAGAACTTTTATCCTCGCAACGTGTACCCTGCGGACATGCCGCACCTGGAAGCACAATTGCGACCACTGCAGACGTATCCAGTCGAGGTAAGAGATAGCGAGGTGTGGGTGAACATCACATGACCGAACTCACTCGCAAACGCTGTACTCCCTGCCGCGGCGGAATCCCGCCGCTCTCGGGAGCGGCCCTCGCGGCCTTACAGGATCAGTTGCCTTTCTGGAAAGTGATCGAGGGCCACCATCTCGCCAAGTCCTTCCTGTTTCGGAATTTCAAATCGGGGCTCGAATTCGTAAATCGGATCGGCCTGCTTGCAGAAGAGGAAGGTCATCATCCCGATCTGCATCTCTCCTGGGGCAAGGTGGACGTTGAGATCTATACGCACAAGATCGACGGACTCAGCGAGAATGATTTCATTCTTGCGGCCAAGATCGACCAGGCGTTCTTTCGTAAGAGCTCTTGATTTGCCATGTGCACGGAGAGGCTGACGAGCCATATCGTCCGCCTCTCGGCACGCGTGATTCGGAACAGTCAAGCCATACGGCGGCTCTGCGCCCGGATCATTGCGTCGTAAATCAATCCAAAGATGCAGCCCGCGATCAAGCCTTGGATGGCACCATAGAATGTCCCGATCAGGACGTTTTCGAACGTATGCGAAACGTGGAATCCGGGATCCAGGGACCCGACCGCCTGCAAGAAACCGGCGCCGAAGTCCGGGTCCACCATGTTGGTGAGCCCAATTAAAAACATCAAGCCCCCGAGCATAATCGCTGCGGAGTAGGAGATAGCTTTCGCACGTCTCATGTGACAAACCTCCGATCCCAGCGTACGGACAACAGGGCTGTATAAGAATCACGCCGCGCCAGTATTTGGCACGGTTATGACAAATGAGATCGATTCGTGGAACTCAGGCGTTTGCCGCCTCTGCCTCCGGATCGGGCTCATTCACGATGCGGTAAACGGTAGCGCGGTTGATCCCTAGAATCTTCGCGGCCTGTACCTTGTTGCCACCGACGCTTTGGAGTACCCGCATCACATGTCGGCGCTCCACTTCGGCTAAGGGGAGCAGGTCCTGATCCTCATAGGTCTTTGTTTCAGGCTGTCGAGCTCGAAGCCGCTCCGGCAGATCGCGCACGTCGAGCATGTCGCCGTCCGCCATCATGCAAGCACTACCGAGTACGCTCTTGAGCTCCCGAACGTTGCCCGGCCACGGGTAGCGCGATAGAACCACCTGGGCGCGCGGTGTGATCCCTTTGATGGCCTTGCCATATTGTTCAGCAAATTGTTGCATGAAGAATTGCTGCAATAACGGAAGATCTTCCTTTCGTTCGGTCAGTCGTGGCAATTCAATCTCGACCATGGATAGCCGGTAGTACAGGTCCTCTCGGAAGCGCTTCTCGGAGCACAACTCGAGAAGATTGCGATTCGTTGCGGCAATCACTCGTACGTCGACCTTCTTCACCCCCGGCGATCCGACCCGCTGGATTTCGCGGTTCTCGAGCACACGCAGAATCTTGCTCTGAGTCTCCAAAGACATCTCGCCGATCTCATCCAGGAAGACAGTGCCGCCGTTTGCATATTCGAACAGCCCTACCTTGTCCTGGACCGCCCCGGTGAAAGAACCCTTGACGTGACCGAATAGCTCGCTCTCGAACAGTGTCTCGACCACAGCCGAACAATTGCACACCGCGAAACGATTGTTCGCGATTGGACTCAGCCGGTGCATCGCTGTGGCAATCAGTTCCTTCCCTGTGCCGGTGGGACCAGTGACCAACGCGGTCCGATAATGTGGCGCGACGCGTCGGATCTTCGAGAAGACCTCCAGCATCATTGGGCTGCGCCCGATCATGCCCTCGAACTGGTGCGCTTTGAGCAACTCCCCTTCGAGCTGGAGAGCCGATCTGCGCTGCTCGGCTTCGTTCGTCAGGAAGTCAATCTTCTCGCGGAGGCGGGCGAGCGGGATCGGTTTTGTCAGGTAGTCACTGGCGCCGCGGCGGATCGCTTCAACGGCCGACTCGGGGGTGTAATGCCCTGTGATGAGGATGACCTCTGTTTCTGGTGCGACATTAACGATCCGATCGAGCACATCCAGCCCGTTCATCTTGGGCATCATGAGGTCGAGCAGGACAACTTGGGGTCGCCGTCGGAAGACCAGGTCCAGTCCCTCGTCTGTGTCCGTAGAAGTGAGCAACTCTACGGGCTTGTGCTTCAGGGCAGCACGCATGAACTCGAGAGTGCCTACGTCGTCATCGATTGCAGCGACGGTGATCAACGGCTCCATGTTTTTCCTCGTTGGTTCTTCAAGCGCCGAGCAGTTCGCGAACTTGCTTTCGGAGCACCCGGGCTTTGACGGGCTTTGTTATGTAGTCTGTGAAACCTGCGGCTAGGGCCTTTTCCCGGTCCCCCTCCATCGCGAAGGCGGTGACAGCGAGCACCGGTAAACCTGCGAGCCGCGAATCTTCTCGAATATGTCGGACTACGGCGAAGCCGTTCAGCACCGGCATATCAATATCCAGCAGAACTAGATCGGGCTGTTCGTCCCGAATCTTCTCGAGCGCCTCCTGGCCGTGACTGGCTTCTACGATTAGATACGGCGCCCCCTTCAGGATCGCACGGACCAGGTCGCGACTGGCGCTATTATCATCTACTACCAGAACCTTGTTCATTGGCTTCACCTACCCGGCACCCTGACGCCAGGAGTCGGGTTTTGGTGCCGTATGGTCACCGGCGTGAGCCGCCGGCATGGTGAAGTAGAAGCGGCTCCCTTCACCCGGAGCGCTCTCGACCCAGATACGTCCGCCATGGAGCTCCACAAGCCGTTTCGTGATAGATAACCCGAGCCCGGAGCCATCTCTTCCGGTTGTGGGAGGACCTAGCTGGTGAAACTCGCGGAAGATCGAATCGTGCTCTTCTCGCGGTATGCCGATGCCGGTATCAGACACACTGAAGCGAAGCCCACCATCGTATGTTTGCGCAGCGACCCGTGCACTGCCTCCTGCCGGAGTGAACTTTACGGCATTACTGATCAAGTTGTAAAGGATCTGCTTGAAACGTACAGGATCTCCGATCACATGAAGCTGCGTCGATACCTCACTTTTCAGGTCGATTCTTTTCGCCTCAGCAAGCGCGCTTGTCACCGAAAGAACATCCGAAATAGCTTCGCCTGCCGCAAAGATCTCCGACCGAAGCTCGATGCGACCCGCCTCGATTCGCGACAGATCGAGAATGTCATTAAGTAAGGCCATCAGGTGCTGCGCACCCTCATGTACATGCCGCACATAATCGCTGTAGGTTTGGCTAAGCGGCCCCTCGTCCGCTTCCGCCAGGAGCTCCGAGAACCCCGCAATGGAGTTGAGCGGAGTCCGCAATTCATGACTCATCCGGGCCAGGAACTCGCTTTTCATACGGCTCGCCTGGGCCAATTGCTTATTGCGCTCCGCAAGTTGGTTGTTCGCGTCCGCCAGTTGGGCGGTACGTTCCGTGATCCTCTGCTCCAACGCCGCATTCAGTCGACGAACCTCGCTCTCGGCCATCTTTCGCTGGGTTATGTCGAGTGCATATCCGATCACGCCAACGGGCATCCCGTTTTCCTCGCGTAAGAGAGACAGAGAAAGATGAGCATAGAAGTGTTCCCCTGATTTCCTTCGCAAGCGGAGTTCCAGCTCGTGGGTCCCGTTGGCCTGCAACGGTTCGATCACCTCACGTTGGATGGACTCAAGGTCTTTATGGGGAAAAACTAACGAGATGTGGCGGCCTACGGCCTCGGTCGCGTTGTAGCCGTACAACCGGTCTGCTCCCTTGTTCCACGTCGCGATCTGACCGTTAATATCAGTGCTGATAATCGCATCGTGCACTTGATCGAGGATCTCCGCCTGGCGGCGTAGCGTCCGCTCGGCAGCTTTGCGCTGGCCCTCCTGCTCTATGCTTTCGAGAGCGAAAGAAACATCCAATGTCACCTCGTCGAACAGCGCGATGGTTGTGCGGTCGAACGTGCCAGGTTTGTCGCCATAAACGGTCATTGCACCAGCCAACTCCCCACGCGTGGTAATCGGGAAGATGCCGGCGGAGCGGAAACCCCGCCTTAGTGCCTCATCCCGCAACGGAATGTTTACGGGGTCCGCGGTTATGTCGTTGCAAACGTGGTGTTCTTTGGCACGTAGTGCGGCGCCGAGCGGACCAGAACGCTCGTCGTCCAGCGATAACCGCCAATCGTCCGCAAAGCTGCCGTTCTGGCCTGATGATGCCGCTGGTC
>DASQVJ010000302.1:0-10877 GCA_035640835.1 Bryobacteraceae bacterium | reverse complement strand
AGGCGTTTTTCCGATGCCGATGACAGCTACGGATCTCATATACAATCAGGATAGCTCTCAAAACTAAGGTCCACGCTTTCTGGAAGCTACTCGTCATGGCTGTTTAGGGCGCAGATGAGCTTCGACTCGCGGGAACAGTTTAGAGCGGTGGCGGTTGGGCACGAAGAGATGCAAGGGGCTACGGAATCCTCACTTCCCCATGGCGTCAACGAAACGCAAGATAACCAGACGCGTTTTATCACCGAAAATTTGCGCCGTATCTTTCTGCAAATTTATCGAATTGTGGGTAATGTCGACGACGCCCAGGATTTGACGCAGGAAGTTTTCATCAAGGCGCTTCAGCACAAAGAACAGGTTCGGGACCACCAAAAGGCCGCACACTGGCTGTCGCGCATTGCGAGCAACACCGCGATCGATTTCTTACGGCGGCACGGGCGGATCAGCTTTTCGAATATCGACGATCTGCCGGAGCCCATAACGAGCCCTTGTGAGGAAAGTCCGGAGCAGGTCCTTTTACGCTCTGAGCGTCGAAGCTACCTGCATCGCGGGCTCGAACAATTGACGGAGCGCGAGCGGTTGGCGCTTCTGCTGCGCGACGTAGATAATCTACCTGCGGAGGATGTCGCCAGGCATCTGAATTGCTCTAAGGCGACGGTGCGTTCCCATATCGCGAATGCACGCATAAAGTTCAAGCGCTTCTTGCAGAGGAATAAGTCATGAAGCATCCAGGTGAACATCAACTTGCGCTTTTCGCTGGTGGCGAGCTTTCGTTGCTCGAACGCCTGCAGGTATCGCGACATGTTGCCACCTGTGCAACTTGTGAGAGTGTCGTGCAGGACCATCGAGAGGCGGGGCGGCTGCTTTCCGCAGCGCTCCACCAGGTTCCGGACAAGCTCAATTGGGACGGTCTGGCAGCGGAGATGACGGGCAACATTCTCGTCGGGCTCGCTGCAGGCGAGTGCGTGGGTCCTGAGCCGAAGCTTCGCCGGGATTGGTCCGGGTTGGCGAAAGGTTTGGGTTGGCAGCACGCCAGCATCGCTATGGCAGCCCTGACGATGGTGGTGGTCGGAGCCTGGTGGTGGAATCTGCCGGGTGGTCCGAGGCCGATCACCCGTGCCGGTCTGGTTCGAACGATTAGCCCGGGAGTCATTCTGACGGCAAATGATGGTGCGATCGAGCTTAGGAAGGGCGGATCGCATTTGGAGCTGCTGCATCGGAACGGCGACGAGGGCACAGCGATTTACGGCAGTGCTCCAGGATCGCTGCGCGTGAGTTTTGTGGACAAAGATACGGGTCAGGTGACCATCAATCGTGTGTATGCGGACTAGGCTGTCAACGTATTTCTCTGCGGTCTGGCTGTTGCTGTCCTGTCCCTATGGGCTGGTTGCGCAGAACCGCCTGGATCCCCGCAGCACGATGAACATCAACCTGCCGGAGGATTCACCTCTGCACGTTGTTTCGGCGGACTGGGGTGAGTCGACGGCGTCAGAGCGCGGCGGAGCATTGCTGCTCGACCTGCACACCACGCTTGCCTTCAAGAACAACAGCCATCAGAAGGTTCGCGGAGTAACCCTGCTGGTTCGAGCGCAGGATGCGACTCCGGGCGGCAAGGCATCCGTGACTGTACCGAGTTTGAACGTCGGGCCCGGGGAGACATTCCCGGTTCGGATCGACTTGCGGTTGCTGCGGCCATTGGCGGGACCGCCGGGTCCAACCGTAGAGGTGGAGCTCGACGGGCTGCTGTTCGACGACCTGTCGTTCTACGGTCCGAACACGTTGAACTCGCGGCGGTCGATGCTGGTATGGGAGCACGAGGCTCGCAGGGATCGCCGGTTCTTTCGAAATGTGCTGGAGACTGGGGGCTCGGAAGGTTTGCGCGACGAGATGTTGAACAGCCTCAAGCGCCAGGCCGATCGGGCAGCAATGGATGCTCGGGTGACGCAATCGGGTCGTGCCACGACAGTGACTACCGAGAGGGAGCTGCGCTTTGCATTCCTCGACGTGCCTGGGTCTCCGGTTGCCTTGCGCGATGGCAGCGCGGGGCTCAATGGCGAAGAGGTGCGACGGCCCAGGATGTCGCTCGCGAACATGACGACGAAGCCATTGCGCTCGATGGAGATCGGGTGGATGGTCCGTGATTCCCGTGGTCGTTCTTATCTGGCGGGCTCGATTCCGGTGGAAGTGCCGGTGGGACCGCGTGGGAAGACGACCGTGATCCAGGATGCCGTGTTTCGCTTTGCGCAGCCCGGCGGTCAGCCGATCAGTGTCGAGTCGTTGACTGGCTTCGTTTCGAACGTTGAGTATCAGGACGGCCAAGTGTGGATTCCGGAGAGGATCGCAAAGATCCCGAATCCAAGTCCTGAGGAGCAAAGACTCGCGGAACTGTATCGGAAGCGTGGGATCCAGGCTGTGATCGAGGAGCTCCGGAAGTTTTGATGGAGATCCTTGGACGCAGTCCGGACGAGCTGAGCGTTAAGGAGCGGCTCGAGCTTGCGGGCAAGTGGATCGCTCTCGAGCTGTACGATCCTGTGACGTTGCCGCTTCGATTGATCGCTGCTCTCGGTGAGTCATCGGCAGACTGCGCGCGACAGATCGCATCTCGGGGGCTGGATCCTACCAGGTTCGAATATCTGCCGCTCAAACCGCCTTTCTAAGTTGCTGTCGATCGGACGAGAGCTTCGCGCCTGCTTCCAGGACCTCTGGAATAAGCCCGGAAAAACGTAGGCAGAAGCTCACAGTAACCGCGGAAGGGCCGCTTTTCGTGAGCTTTCCGTGCTATACTTCAGGGTACGCAATCAGTATTCGCCCTCCTGCAAACCTCGCTGGACAATACTGAAAGTTAGCTCTTCCACCTTGTCGGGGCGTGGCTCAGCCTGGTAGAGCGCCTGGTTCGGGACCAGGAGGCCGGAGGTTCGAATCCTCTCGCCCCGACCATCTAACCCTAATCCTCTCAGTTGATTGCCGTGTTCTCGGATGTGCTTGTGGATTCGCCTCCATGAGCAGTGTGCCGGGTTTTGTGCCCACCCTGCGATTCGCGTGCCCTTTCCATGGCCGCCTTGACGGTATCGGCTTGAGGATGGACGTATCTCTTCGTGGTCGCGAAGTCCGTTCACCACAAAGCGGCTAGTCGACGGGGCAGGGGGTATCGACGGCGGCAACTTCAACGACCGCACGCCACAACTGACCGGCTTTTCAGCGATGACGGGTCGTCCCTTCTGCCTGCGAACCGTCCAGGACGGAAGCGCCGCTACCGATGTCACCCATTACTTCTACTCTTCTGATTGCACGACGTTCGGGACCGAGATTGGATCGAACAACTGGAACACGCTTCTCAATGGAACCAACACCTACGGCATCGGATTTGTCGGATCGGTGAACAGCAAACTGATTTTGCTCGGGGTGAGGAACGACTAATGCGCGCCTTCATTCTACTTCTGCTCGCCACACTCCAGGCCTTCGGCACCGTCTCGTATTCAAACCTGATCGTTGACTACAACGAGACCGGCACGAGCATTCGTGTGTCCTGGGATATCGCGGCTTCCGGAGTGTACACGCATGCATCTTTGGCGTACGGCACGTCGTCGAATCCCGCCAGCTGGGACTCACGTGAACGTCGGGCCCAATGTGGACGGAGGGTCCCGGCGAAGCGTTTCTATCTCCGGACTGGCGCCGGGCACCACGTACTACTTCCGGCCGCAGGTGCGCGATCCCGACACTGGCTTAGTGGATACCTCGTTCATCTGCGCGATCAGCTACACGAACAACAACGGCCACAGCTGCACGACAGGTGAACCGCCTCGGTTCACTACGGTAGCGGAGATTCCGGAATCACAGAAAGTCATGCCACCGAATGACATTTCCTGGATGCCGACTTCGACTCCAACGATCAATGGTGTCACGATGACGGCGACGGATCAGGATCATTTTCAGACTCTGCTCATGCAGTGCGGCAATGGGACTGGACCCTTCACGAACACCGCCCAGAATCATGCGATCCGCGTGCCCATTGGCGCTAAGTATTCACACGCTTCAACGATAACTGGAAGGCAGCCTAGGGCACGGAAGACAACCACGGTGACCACTCGCGGGAAGTATTCGAGATTGCGGGATTCAATCAGACGCAAGGTCACTCTGTCCAAGAGCGGACTTCATGGACCACCGCTGCCGTTCCGCAAATTCGTTGAGAAGGATCCAGCGGCTTTGCAGGAAGCGGAGCGGAAACGGATCCTTAATGACCCTACCGAGCGCATTGGGGAACTAGCCAGAACGAACCGCATCAACAGCGAATTTCTCGCGCGTATGAGTCACCATACGCGAACTCCCCTGAACTCGATTATCGGGTTCTCCGATCTGATGATTGAACAGTCCGACGGCCCGCTGGATGCAACGTACATTCACTACGTCCGACACGTTAGGGAAGGCGCACACCACCTCCTTGAGTTGGTCAACGAGATTCTCGATCTCGCGCGGTTAGATGCGGGAAAAATTGAACTGCGGTATCAGGAGTTCGCAGCTATCGATCCAATATCAGAAGTGCTCGCGGTTATACGTCCGCTCGCCGAGGCGAAACGTATCGACTTGCGCAATGAGGTTCCCCCGGAGTCTTGCGTCTATGCCGATCGCACGCGCTTCAAGCAGATCCTCTATAACCTTGTGAGTAATGCCGTCAGGTTCACGCCGCCAGAAGGCACCGTACGCTTAGGCGTCGAGCCCCGTGATGCTGAGGCATGCTTCATCGTTAGCGACACAGGGTTGGGCACCGTAAACGGCTCGGGACTCGGCCTTGCAATCACCAAGCATTTGGTAGAACTGCACGGCTGCTACATTCGGGTTGAGAGTGCGCCAGGAGGGGGAAGCCGATTTTGTTTCACCATGCCTGCTGCTCCTGCTGACGAACTTGGTGAAGAGTAACCGCATTCGAGTCGATCCAGTGGGCGAAGTCTGATGAGCAGGGTCATTTCACAGTTCTTCCCGATGCGACGGGTTGGCAGGTTCCGGCCTTAACAGCACGGGGTACATGGCCGCGACCATTCGTTGCGATGCTGGCTCCGGAAGTGCCGGTCCCGGCCCAGTCACCGTGTACTTACGACGCACGGCCTCGCGAATCGAGGTGGTCGGAATCGATCGCTAGGCGATGTCGTCCGTGGAGACGCAGTTAACCGGCGCCACGACCGTTCGCGGTGCGGGCCATCGACGCACCTTTCAAACGCTCGCGAGTACCGCAACGCGCGGTCCCTCGCGAGCCGTTTGGCTCCACCAAATTGCAGACGCCAGTAAAACGTCACTCGGCCACCTCCTTTTTATGGAAACCCAGCGAAGCTGGCTTCGAAGATAATGGAACACATATGCCGGGTGAGTGTAGCGGTCCGGGTACGCGACGTACCAAGTGCTGAATCCTCGGTTCCCGTGTCCGCGAGAAGCGGGGGACCTGCCGAGTAGGAGTCATTGGCCGTTGCCTCGGCACGCGGACGGGCGAGGTTATCCAGGAAGGTGCCTCGTCGAAAAAAGGTCAAGGGCACTACGGCCCGATTGCGGACGTAGTAGCCGACAAGTGCGGAATGGGGCGCCGTCGAAAAACGGATTCTCCACTCCGGATCGCGTGCTTCGGCTCCGGACCACGCGAATGGGAAGTTGGACATGTCGGACACAACGAATCCTACTGACAAGCGCCAGCGCTGGGTGCAGCGCCTGAAACAGCTTGTCGTGCCAGTGATCATTCTGCTGATGGCCGGCGGACTCGTTATGATGATCGCCGGGAATTGGAATACGTGGACGAGCCAGCAGGTAGAGCAGAAGACCGACGACGCATACCTTCGCGCCGACCTGACTCCGCTGAGCAGCAAAGTGGCGGGGTTGGTCGCAAAAGTCGCGGTCTCTGACTACCAGGCTGTAAAGGCGGGAGACCTGCTGGTGCAACTGCAGGACGATGATTTTCGTGCGCAAGTGCAGCAGGCACAGGCCGCTGTGGCAGGCGCCGAAAATTCACTGATCCACAACCGCCGACAGAAAGAACTACAAGACGCGCGAATCGCGCAAGCCAGTGACGGAATTCGCGCGGCGGAGGCAGATATCACGGCCGCCGAAGCCGGCATCACAGCGGCGAATGCCACCGTCGCGAGCGCTCGCAGTGGAGTCGAAGCAATCAGGGCGGATGTGCAACGAACACTCAAGGAACGGCACCGCCAGGAAGCGCTGATCGCCTCGGAATCCGGGACCCGGCAAAAGCTGGAGCAAGCCGTCGCGGATGAGGAGCGCTATCGCGCGCAAGTGTCAAGTCGGGAGGCGGACATGGCTACCGCCGAGTCTCAACTCGCCAGCCGGAAGGCTGACCTCGAGCGGGCGCGCGCGAAGCTGGCAAGCAGCAAGTCCGAACTGGAGGCGCAGAAACGGCAACGCGCCGTGCTGGACTCGCAAGAACTGCTGCTCCGCGCCGATTTGAATGGGAAGAAGGCTTCGCTGGCCCTGGCCGCGACCAATCTGGGTTACACACGAATCGCTGCTCCGGAGAATGGAATCGTAAGCGAACGGAAAGTCCGTCCGGGACAACTGGTGAGCCCAGGCACTCAGGTTCTTTCGTTGGTCCAAACCGACTTGTGGGTGCAGGCGAACTATAAGGAGACACAGGTGCGCCACATCCGTCCGGGAGACCCGGCCGAACTCCGCGTGGACGCTTTCCCGGGCGTCACGTTCAAGGGCAAGGTCGATCAGTTGTCTCCGGCCAGCGGATCGCAGTTCGCTCTGCTGCCTCCCGACAATGCCACCGGCAATTTTACGAAGATCGTGCAGCGTGTACCGGTGAAGATCGTGTTGGATCGGAATCAGACGACCGTGGGCCCACTTCGTCCCGGCATGTCCGTCATCGCAACCGTATACACCCACGCGGACACGCGTTGACCGGGAGTTTGCTGTGAGCACCAAGACCGAGCCCGCCGCGACATTGCAGGGCGGCGGGTCCCAGTTGATCACGAATCCATGGCTGGGAATCGCGGGAGTCTTCCTGGGCGCTGGAATAGCAACCCTGAACGCGCGGCTGCTCAGCGTCGGACTTCCTGATTTGCGGGGAGCCTTGGGCCTTGGCTTCGATGAGTCCTCGTGGCTTCCCACGGCGTTGAACATGGCCATCATGTTTAGCGGCTGCTTCGTCGTGTTCCTGAGTGCCTGGTTCGGCCCCCGGCGGATTCTGCTTCCCTGCGCAGCGATTTTCACTGCGGCGTCTGCGCTGCTTCCGTTGGCCCCGGGCTACGGTGCCATGCTGGCGTTGATTGTGGCGGCCGGGATTACGTCGGGCACGTTTTACTCGCTGACGATGACTTTCGTCCTGACTTCGCTGCCAAAGCGGCTGATCATCTTCGGTGTAGGGGCATATGCAGCGGACATTGTGTTCGTCACCAACATCGCGTCGCTGATCGAAGGCTGGTACATCGAGCATCTTTCCTGGCATTGGATCTTCTGGACCGCGGCGGTGGTTACCCCGCTGATGATGGTCCTGGTGTACTTCGGGATTCCACGGCGCCCGCCGAAGGATACCAATTTAAGTTGGCGTGGGTTTGCCTATTTCAGTCTCGGACTGGCGCTTGTCTATGGGGCGCTGGACCAGGGAGAGCGGCTGGACTGGCTGAACTCAGGAGTGATCGTCGCTATGCTCGCAGGGGGAGTTTTCCTGTTGTTGGCGGCGATGTTCCGGCGGATGCTGCTGCCGAATCCCATCCTCGATCTCTCGTTTGTGTTCAGGCGGAATGTCGTGGTGCTCGCGCTTTCCATTTTCACGTTCCGCTTTGTCATGCTCGCGACCGTGATTCTGATCCCCTCCTTTCTGGGCACGATTCAACAATACCGTCCGCTGGAGACCGGGCGCGCTCTGGCCTGGGTCGCGTTGCCGCTGTTCGCGGTGGTGTGGATTGTGGCGGTGATTATCAATCAGACGCACTCGCGCGTGATCCTGGCCTCGGGGCTGACAACTGTCGCCGCTGGCTGCTGGGTGTTCGCCCATCTAGATAGCTCGTGGGCCGGGAATAGTTTTGAAACCGTCGAGTTGCTGCTTTCCTGCGGGTTTGCCGCTTCCTTCATTGGCCTGGTGGCGAGCCTCGTTCTCGAAGGTCTCGAAGTAGGTGCGTTGACAAACGCTACCGCGGCGGCGACGTACTCCGGGTTCATGCATTTTATCCGCCTCTTCGGAGGGCAGGTGGGCGTCGCGTTCATGGGACACATGATCTCGGCGCGCGAGAAGTTTCACTCGAACCTGCTTGGGCTCAACGTGCAGGTCGGCAACTGGGTGACCGACGAACGGCTGCGAGCGCTTACGGCAGGCGTCTTGCCTGTTTCCGCGGGACCGGACGAGGCGCACAATCGCGCGGTGGGAATTTTGAGCCGTCAGGTGCAGGCCCAGGCTTACACGCTGGCGATTTCGGACGGGTTCATTGTGGTCTGTTGGATGGTGGTTGCTTACTTGATGCTGATGCTCTGCCTCCGGCCGGCCAAATACAGTTACAAGGATTTGAGGAAGATGCAATGAAACTGTTCAATTGGGAGCGTGCGCTAGTGGCTGCAGGACTCAGCGTGCTGGCCGCGGCGCCGCAGTATGCGGCCGATACCCGCCATCTCACGCTGACCGAAGCTGTTGAGTTGGCCGTTGCGCAAAACCGTGCGCTCAAGATCGCGCGGCTGAAAGTAATGCAGAATGAGCATAAGAAGGCCGGCGAGCACTCTGCGTATTTTCCGGCCCTGACGAACCGGTCGAACGTCGTCCACATCACGGAACTGCAGCAGATCGTTATCCCAGCCGGCGTATTCGGAGTCGTGAATGGAATGGCAATTCCAGCGCAAGGACTCCCGGTGGGTCAGGGCAAGAACACGTTCGTGTCCAGCGGCACCATGCTCGCGCAGCCTCTCACGCAATTGATCCGGGTTCGCGCCCAGAATCACATCGCAGCGGCGGAGGTTGCGACTTCACGAAATGACGTGAAGAAGGCCGAAAACCAGGTGGGGATTCAGGTGCACACGCTGTATTACGGCATCTTGATCACTCGCCTGCAAAAGCAGGCAGCCGAGCAACAGACGGCGTACGCCGGTGAGCGGCTTCGGGAGAGTGACGATGACGTCCGCAATGGCAGCGCGTTGAAGGTCGCGGCGATCGATGGGCAAGCCGGATTGCTACAGGGTCAGCAAGCCGTGCTCACGGCGGAGCTGCAGCTATCTGATCTGACGGCAGAATTGAACGATCTGCTCGGGCTTCCGCTCGACACACAACTGGTGCTCGACCCCGCTGTTCCGGCAAACGTGAATCTGAACTCGTGCGAGGAGCTTGTGAAGACCGCATGGGCCGAGAACCCGGAAATTCGCGCTGCCGAGGACAGCGTCCGGAAAGCGAAAGCAGCTGTCGCCGCCGCCGAAACAGCTTACATCCCGGACGTAACCGCATACGCGCGACACAGTTATCAGAACGGCCTGGCGTTCTTTCCTCACAACTTCGGCGAATTCGGGGTGCACTTGAGTTGGGAAATATTCGACTTCGGCAAACGCCGGGCGGCGCTACGCGAGCGCCAGGTGCAGCTTGCCGAAGCCGAAGAAAACCTGCGCGGGCTCAAGGATGAAGTGGCAGTCACCATTCAGCGCAGCTATAACAAGGTGGAACGGACGCGCAACATGGTTCAGGTTGCGAACCAGGTCGTGAAGTTGCGGCAGGAAAGTGAGCGGTTGGCCGAAAATCAGATAAACCAAGGCGTGATTCTGGTTTCCGACCGAAGGCAGGCCACGGCCGCCAGCTACCAGGCGCAAGCCGCGTTCCTCCAAGCGAATCTGGGATATCTGCTGGCCTGGGCAGAACTCCAACAGGCCGTAGGTCGCACACCTGGTCTCTAGAGGAGTCCGCTGATACGAAGTCCATTGGCGTGGACCCAAGGACCAATAAAAACTCTGCAACGCTCGTCTTGTTTGATGAGAACAGTCTCAACGAACAGGTCAAACAGCCACACTGTACCTGCCCGCGAGGGCTTTGATGTGGGTGCGCAACCAAGCTGGTTCACCAAGCTGCGCCCACTCGGACCATAGCTCCTGATAGCTCATCGATGTGAACTTGACTGTGCAGCCAGACACGTAACGGCCGAACTCATCGATCTCAATGCGATGCTGGGCAAACTCCCGAAACTCTTGCCAGTTTAAGGGCTCCCAGTAGAGATACAGGAGCACGACGGGCCTCCCTTGAAAGACATTCGCGAGCCCGAGGGCGTGTTTGATCAGCTGAGCCGCGTCGAGGTACCGAAACATCGAGGGTCTCGCTCTCAGACGTGGAATCAACTCGTGATACCGCGTCTTAGACCCGGGGCCTTTGAGCGCGTCGTATTGCGACGAGAACGTAATTCGATGCGCGTTTAGGAACTCGAGGCACTTCGATTCGATTGCCACCGGAGCATCGTTCGACTGGATTGCAACCACATCGAGGTGTGGCGATGTTCCAATGAGACCCGTTGGACATTTGACCTCAAACCTCAACTCTTCAAAACCAGTCATGCCGAGCAGCGATAGTTGTGGGACGGCCTCTTTCCAACGCGCAAAAGTGTTTACCACCAGGGCCGAGGATGAGAAAGCCGCGTGCATTTTGGGTGGGCACTCTCGCCCCATGTGCGTTGTCCATAGCAGCTCTTGACCAGCACTCCGTTCGTAGTCGGAGCAGTACAGTTCTTGTCGGACCCCCGGCACCAAGTTGTCGGCGATGCTCGCGACGTATCCAGGGTAATCGTCCACCCAGCGCGCGGAGGGCCTCAACTCGCGCAATCTTGTCGTCAACATTGAGCTACAGCGTTCGTACATAGCAGTTCCGGCTCCAACTGTTTGTACCGGCGGCGTGCCAATTTTCTCAAACGATCGGCGGAAGTTTAATG
>DASQVJ010000301.1:0-3220 GCA_035640835.1 Bryobacteraceae bacterium | reverse complement strand
TGATCGAACGAGCGCGTGCCGATGGCTCCGATGCCGTTTGGACCGGCACGGTCCCGACCGGACGGTGCATGTGGACCGGAACGAATCCTGGGAACGCAACGATGCCGAATTGGAGGCCGTTCCTGCTGACGTCGGCAAGCGAGTTTCGACCGCCACCTCCGCCGGACTGCGAGTCCGCGGCCGTGCAGGAAGAAGCAGAAGCCGTTCGACTGTACGCGCGCAACTTCGTGAGTAACTACAAGGCGTTCTATTGGCAGAGTCCGGACGGGCTGCTGGCCGGCTGGTTCGATCACCTTAGCAAGTGGATGTTCGAGGACAAGACGGATCAGAACCCGCCTCGGGCGGCGCGTGCTTATGTACTTTTGTCCGCCGTTCACTACGATGCGTTCATCGCGAGCAACGACGGCAAATTTGCTTACTGGTACCTACGACCGCATCAGCTCGACTCGCGGATCACGCCGCTCTTTCCCGTTCCCAACTTCCCGAGTTACCCGTCGAATCACGCGACCCTTTCAGCAGCACGATCCGAAGTCATGGCGTACTTGTTCCCGCAGTATGCGGACTTCTGCCGCGCTTACGGGAAGGAGGCCGGTGATTCGCGGATTTGGGCGGGCATCCACTACGAGATGGACAACCAATCGGGAGTCGCATTGGGCAAAGCTGTCGCAGGCAAGTTCATCGAGTGGGCAAAGGCTGACGGCTCCAATTAGCGAAAACCCTTGAACCACTCCTTGGGTCTGGCAGCCTAGCGGCCGGTCAAGCCCGAGGAGTGGTTCCTTTTTTTGTCCGCTTCCTTACTCGGGTGAAAGGGTGTATTTTCAGTAGCTTAGCATAATGATATCATTTCGATTGCACGGAGGATTCAGACCGTTATGCAGACCGAAAGGACCGTGAAAGCCATCAACGGCATTGCGGCCTTGGTTGTACTTGTTTTGATTCTGGGAGTGTGCCTGTACGGGTTCACCAGGGTGAGGGAGTTTCCGCGCGAGGAGGCTGGCGCACTGGTAGCGGCGCTGGTCGTCGCGATTGTGCTGGACGTGTTTTTAATGGCGGGGCTGTTTACGGTTCAGCCAAATCAGGGAGCTGTCCTGATGCTGTTCGGCAGCTATAAAGGCACGGTGCGCGACCCTGGGTTGAGGTGGGCGAACCCGTTCTATCACAAGCAAAAGCTTTCACTGCGAGTGCGCAACTTCGAGACGAATCACCTGAAAGTGAACGACAAGGATGGCAATCCGATCGAGATCGCGGCGGTGGTGGTGTGGCGCGTTGTGGACACGGCCGAGGCCGCCTTCCAGGTCGACAACTATGAGAACTACGTCCATGTGCAGAGTGAAGCGGCGTTGAGGGTGTTGGCTGGGTCATATGCGTACGACGCGCATGAACCGGGCCCCGAATCGTTGCGCGGAACCACGCAGGTAGTGGCGGAACATCTGAAAACGGAGATTCAGGAGCGGCTGGCAAAGGCTGGCGTGGAAGTGACGGAGGCCCGCATCAGCCATCTCGCGTATGCGCCGGAGATTGCGGCGGCGATGCTACAAAGGCAGCAGGCGTCGGCAATCATCGCAGCTCGCCAGAAGATTGTGGAGGGCGCGGTCGGCATGGTGGAAATGGCGCTCGAGATGCTTTCGGCGAAGGGTGTGGTCCACTTGGACGAAGAGCGCAAAGCTGCCATGGTGAGCAATCTACTGGTTGTCCTGTGCGGCGAGCGGAACACGCAGCCGATCGTCAACGCAGGAACACTCTATTAAGCCTCGAAGTTCTGTCGCGATGGAAGAGGGACGCAAATCGTTTTTATTGCGGATCGATGCGAACGTGCTGGATGCCATCAGGCGCTGGGCCGACGACGATTTGCGTTCCTTGAACGGGCAGATCGAGTATTTGCTGCGCGAGGCATTGCGACAGCAGGGGCGACTAAAGAATCCCGACGGGAAGTCAGCGCGTGGCGAATAGATTCGGCTCAGGCACGACTTGAAGCAGCTCGAGGAAGGCTTCCGCCGCTTTGTGGAAACGCTTGCGCTTGCGGTGGATGATGCCGAGCGGGCGGTGCAGTCCTGGAGCTGCGATGGGAGCGGCCGCCATCCGCCCGAGCTCGACATCGGCGCGGAGGATGCGGCCGGGCACGATGCTTACGCCTGAGCCGAGCATCACGGCTTCACGGATCGTCTGCAGGTTATCGAAGTGCATCACGATGTTCACTTCGACTCCATTCATTCGCAGGTATCGATCAACTTCGCGGCGAATGGGTAAGTCCTCATCGAAGGCGACGAAATCGAGGCCATCGAGCTGTTCCGGGCGGATGAACTCGGATCCAGCGAGAGGGTGAGTGGGCGCCATCGCGACCACCATCTGCTCCTCGCGCCACGGTATGACGGAGATTTCGCGAGTGGGCTCGGGGTAGCTGACAAGCCCAAGGTCCGACCGGTCTGCGAGAACGTAGTCGTAGACTTTTTCGGGGCGGAGATAGTCGACGTGGAGCTTCGCCCCGGGGAGCCGGCGCTGGAATTCGCTTTCGAGCTCGGACATTTCGGAGAGGCCGACCGAATAGATGGACGCGACGCGGACGGTGCCTTCGACCGAGGACTTCAGCTGGTCGAGAGACGCTTGGAACTCGTCGCGGCGGCGCAGGACATCGCGACAGAGATCGCAATACAGGCGTCCGCTTGGAGTCAATGAAATCGGGCGTGTGGTGCGGTCGAGCAGGATGGTGCCGAGAGTGCGCTCGAGCTCGTGGAGGTACTGGCTGGCGGCGGACGCGGTGATGCCGCTGAGCTCGGCTCCACGGGTGATACTGCGAGTCTGAGCGATGTCTCGGAAGAGCTGAAAGTGGGTGAAACTCACCAGGACTTATCTTAAGACGTGCTTAAGTCAAGCGCAAGCAGATTTAAGTGGGCTTAAGATGCACCACCTGAAGGTTCTTGCGGGTTGGGGAGTTTGCTGGTGGTGCGGCGTTCGAAGAGTCGGACTGAAAGTCCGCTTCAAGGGGGCAAGCGGAATAGGAACGACGTCTCGCGCGGCGTGTCCCAGAGGATCAACTCGGAGTAGAAAGCCTCCGTACCTTGAGGCGTCCAGTGGGCCACCAGAAGGTCTTCGCCCTTGACGGTGAGAGTCGCGATGTTGGGAGCCGATCGAAGCTCCGGTTGAAAGTGTTCCTGATATTGCTTCAGGGCGGCTTCAACGAGGGCGGTTTCGTCGGGCGTGCTCGCGTCGCGCCACTTCAGCT
>DASQVJ010000300.1:0-7652 GCA_035640835.1 Bryobacteraceae bacterium | reverse complement strand
GACACCGGCATCCACAGCATGGGCTGGACGCGAGACCAGGCAATCGCTCTGATGCAACTCGCCAAGGGCGGCTTCGTCAACGACGCGATGGTGAATAGCGAAGTCGACCGATACATCGCGATTCCCGGCCAGGCGCTCGCGTACAAGATGGGTTCGCTGAAGATCATGGAGCTGCGGGCGCGTGCGGAGCGAGAGCTTGGCTCCAATTTCAACATCAAGGATTTCCACTACGCGGTGCTCCGCAACGGCGCTTTGCCGCTCGCTGTGCTCGAGCAGCAGATCGATGGCTATATCGCGGAAGCAAAGCGGAAATAGAACAGCTTGAGCAAACAACTCCTACCGATATTTCTGGTGGTTGCCGTGGATGTTTTGGGGCTCACCATCATTCTGCCGCTGCTGCCGTTTTACGCCGAGACACTCGGGGCGACTCCGGTGTTGGTGGGCCTGTTGTTCTCGTGCTACGCCGTTTGCCAGCTGATAGCAGGTCCCATCTTGGGGAGGCTGTCTGATCACTATGGCCGACGGCCGCTGCTTCTCATCAGCCAAATGGGAACCTTCATCAGCTTCCTGATGCTGGCAAATGCGCAAAGTCTCTGGATGGTGTTCGCAGCGCGCATACTGGACGGCTTCACGGCAGGCAACCTGTCATTGGCGCAGGCCTACATCGCCGATGTGACGAAGCCTGAAGAAAGGACGCATTCCTTCGCAATTATCGGGATTGCCTTTGGATTGGGCTTTCTGGTGGGTCCAGGTGTGTCCGGCTTTCTCGCCCAGTTCAACTACGTCTTTCCCATCTATGCGGCCGCAGGATTGTCGGCCATGAGCATCGCAGCCACATACTTCTTTCTTCCTTCGGCAGAAGTGCGCAGTGAACGAGGGAAACGGGCTGAGCTTATGAATTTCAGCCAGTTTGGCAGATACTTCCGTGATCCCGTTCTGGGCAAAAGGCTGCTCCAGTTCATCACGTTCACTCTTTCGTTCTCCGCGTTCATGTCCGGCTTTCCGCTCTTTGCGGAGCGCAGATTTACTTGGAATGGTCATCCGTTTGGACCCAAGGAAGTCGGGTACGTGTATGCGTTCATCGGCGTGGTGGGGATCCTCCAGCAAGGCCTTCTCATCCGGCGTCTCGCGAAGCGTTTCGGTGATGCTCCTCTAGTCACCTTCGGATTCGCGAGTGCGTTTACCGGACTTGTCTTTTTGGCAGGGGTGCGAGATGTGCCGGCGCTCCTACTCACGGCAACCATCACATCGATGGGAAGCGGAGTATTGCGGCCTGCTCTGACCAGTTTGATCACGCAATCCACCTCGGCTTCGGAGCTGGGAGCCGTTCTCGGGTTGACGCAATCGCTCCAAGCGATCTCGCAAATCATCGCGCCCTTCGTTTCAGGCCTGTTGATCGAGCATCAGGCGTTAGCCGGTTGGGCCTTGATGGCAGCTCTTCCGAACGTCGTAGGACTATTGATTGGTCTGTCGGATGTGAATCGAGCGAGGCGCTTGGAGAAAGCGCCTCCAGCAGCCTAAAGCAGTTTACGAATTTCCCGTTCGATGGTGGCGATCGGAGTCTCGCCGATAAAGCTTTTCACCCTGCGACCCTGCCGGTCATACAGAAACAGGGCAGGTACAGCACCACTCCACTTGGGATCGAAATTGTTGATGAACTGATCGTCATTTTTAGCCTTGCGGATGTAGAACGGCGGGGCGACGGACTTGCTCGCGAGGAACTTGCGAGCGTCCTCCAACTGCTCGGGTTCGTCGGTGGAAATCGTCACTACATCGAATCCCTTGCCTGCGAGTTTTTTTTCGAGTGCAACCAAGTCAGGCATTTCGCTGCGACAGGGCTCGCACCACGTTGCCCAGAAGTTCACAAGTACAACCTTGCCCTTGTTCTCGGAAAGCAATCTTTGAACTCCGGCCTCGTCAACCGGCCTGATGGGTTCCGCGGTCGCCGCGAGTGCGAGGGCGAGACAGAGGACGGCCGCTTTCATCAGGACGCCCGCCGGACCCGCTTGATCGTGCAGCCGAATGCCTTCGTGTCCCTCAGCTCAGGCGAACGGCCGGCCAGGACGGCGTCGATTGCCTTTCGTAGGCCCTGAACCTGTACGCGAGACTCGTTCTTGGCGTCATCCACATAGCCGTGATATTGCAGTACGCCCTGCCGATCAAACACGTAGGCTTCCGGTGTCATCTGGGCTCCAAACTGATCGGCCAGAACATTTCCGGCATCCTTGTACACCTTGTAAGAAAGCTGATTGCCGTTCGTGTGTTCCTGGATCTCCGCCTGCGACTCGTTCGAGTTCGAGTTCACGTACACAAACTGGACACCTTTGTTCTGGTAGTCGCGATAGATGGCACTCATGCGTTGGTTGTACGCATTCGAAATCGGGCAACGAGTGGATACAAAGATCACGACAGTGGCGGGGGACTTTGCGGGCGAGACCACCACCGGTGCTTCGCCATCTTTCACCACGATGTCTGCCACGCGAGAGCCGATGGAAAAGTCACTTGCAAAGATCGAAGCGCCGAATAACAGAGAAGCGAACAAAATACGCATCACTTCTTGACCTCCAGCTTGAGGTTGATCACAGCCTGTTTACGACTATCAAACGAGCTCAACGTTTTCAAGCCACTCGCCGAACCCTGATGCTCGGCTTGAACCTCATAGTCGATATTCGGATTGAGACCCTGGAAGAAGTACATACCGTCGGCTTTGGTGATGAAGGAGCGAATCTGAAGTGTCTTCGTGTCCTTCAGCTTGACGACCGCACCGTCCACTAATGCATTGCTGGCGTCGGTGACGGCCCCTTGCACAGATCGCGTAGTGGTGTCCTCACCCTTACGTTGAGCCAAGACAGGGCTCGCGACAAGCAGAGAAATAACCAACAACAATGGAGCAAGTGCTTTCATTATCTTTTTTGACGACGCCTCCTGCCTGTGGTCACGCCAGAGCCGGTAATCTCGACAGCTCAGTGCAACTACAATCACCCAACACGTTGGACGTCTAGAGACATATTACAGGTACACAAGCCCAGTGCTGGATCGCGCAGCGCACGTGCGACCAGAAATGGGCTCTGGACTTCGCATTGGAAAGGAAAAGAGTGACTTTACAGGAAGGACCGGACTACGCGGACTGAGACAGTGCTACCTCCAGTCCTCGTCTTCGCTCTCCTCTTCCTCTTCTTCATCGAGCTCGTCCTCATCAGCGTCTTCGTCCTCGTCCTCTTCTTCGTCTTCTTCGGACGTTGGCTCAATTTCGAGTGGATCCAGTCCGATGACGGTAAGGCTGGTTCCGCACTCCTGGCACGTCAGCTCCTCGCCCTCGTCCAGATCGTCTTCTTCGACATCTTCCAGAACCGCGTCGCACACCGGGCAACTCACCATACAATCCTCTCCCTGAAAGTAAGTCTGCTGCTTTTTGTCGATACTAGCTTAGTCTGCGGGGTAGATACGACACCCTCGAATCGACTACTGCGATTTTGGCGGTTAAGGAGTCGAAATGGAAGCAGATTCGACGAGTGCCACAGCGGCTCGTTCCAGATCCTCGTAACTCGGCGTCACCAACACCTTGTCCATGTCGGTATCGGTTTCGATCATGTACTTCAAGTGGAGCGCAGCCAGCTTGAGGCACCATGCATCGGTTAACGGACGGTTCATGTGAGCGCTTAGCCTGAGAAGGACCGGGTGCATCAACGCGATCACCTTCTCCTCAACGTCCTCGCCGTGCGAGAGTTCGAATTTCACGTCGACAGAGTCACTGTGACGGATAGAGATGGCATTCTGTTGCCATCGAAACTCAACCTGGAACGTCCGTCCAAACGGGTCTGGACCAGCTTGAAACAGACGGAAATTCTCGATCACGAGCCTATCGTAGCAGAGCAGGACTTTGCTTTCAGGCAGTTGGCACGCCCGTTGTGTTTAGAACCGCGACGCGCTATCGCGCAGCAGCGATAAGAACTCGGCCCGTGTCTCTTTACGATCGCGAAACGAGCCAAGCATCGAACTCGTAACGGTCCCGGAATGCTGTTTCTCGACGCCGCGCATCATCATGCAAAAGTGTCGGGCTTCGCACACCACGCCGACACCTTTCGGCTTGAGCACGTCATCCAGCGTCTGAGCGATCTGCTGAGTCAGTCTCTCCTGCACCTGCAACCGGCGGGCGAACATGTCCACGATGCGCGGAATTTTGCTCAAGCCGATCACTTTGTCGGTCGGAAGGTAGGCCACGTGGACCTTGCCATAGAAGGGGAGCAAATGATGCTCGCAGAGACTGAAGAACTCAATATCCTTGACGATCACCATCTCGTCGTACTCGACAGTGAATAGAGCGTTGTTCACGATGCTCTCAACGTCCGTCGAGTATCCGCTTGTGAGGAATTGAAGAGCCTTTTCGGCACGCTCAGGCGTCCTTGCCAAACCCTCGCGCGCCGGGTCTTCCCCGAGCTCCTCGAGCACACCTCTCATCAAAGATGCAATCGCACCTTCCCCGTGCTTGGGGGGCATAACCTTGATGACTGCCTTCTTCTTCATCTCGCCTGAGCGTTCCTTAACTCGAAGTAATTCCGTTTTGTCTCTTGGATTCGCACACCGTCAAGTTGGATGTTCTGAAATGGCCATTTTCGCTTCAGCCGATCTGCGATCACGTAAGCAAGGTTCTCCGTCGTAGGCACCAGGTTCGCGAAGTCCGGTACATCGTGATTCAGGTCCTTGTTGTCGAAGGTCCTGACGATTTCATTCTGTACGAAGCAGTCGAACTGGGCGGGGTTCACGACTCGTCCAGTCACCTCGTCCACGTCGCCCAACGCGGACACCTCGACGTAGTAATTATGCCCGTGTCCGTAAGGGTTGGCGCATTTCCCAAACGTCGCGAGATTCTCCGCGAGACTCAGATGCTCCAGAGCGAGTCGATGCGAGGCCGAGAAATGATATCGCCGAGTCACTCGAATCACGAAGCATACTCCACATAACAGTCTTCCGTCTCGTATAGACGAACGGAGTGAAGCTTCCCCGTCGGAAACTGCAAACGTGGCTCCAGTCGCCGCCAGATCTCGGCCACGATGTTCTCAGGCGTAGGGATCACTTTGTGAAAAGGAGGTACTTCGCGATTCAGATGCCGGTGATCCATAGGCTCAATCACTTCCTCGTTCAGGATCTCTTTGAGCTCCTTCAGATCGAAAATCATACCTGTAACCGGATCTGGAGTGCCCTCCAGAGTCACTTCAACGACGTAATTGTGTCCGTGGCCGAAGCTATCCGGGCGCTCGCCATAGAGGGCGTAATTCTCTTCCTCTGATAGATTCGGGTTGTAGCAGGAATGCGACGCAGAAAAGTCCGCGCGGCGTGTGATGAGCATTTTGTCCATCTGATGCTGAGATACTGGTCCAGGATGCCCCGCCGAGGAGGCCGTCTCCTGCTGCGCGCCTTCCGTGTCCAACACTCCTATAAAATTGTCTCAAATGAACTCCGTAAAGGCCGATCGCATTCTGGGCGCGCTTCTTGCCCTGGCTGTCCTTGGTTTCGGCTTGACCCTCCGGGACGTTTTCGAGCAAAGGGTCATCGAGGCCGGCGACCGTGCCCCCTCCTTTTCGATCAAAACCGACCGAGGCGCCACCGTCAGCAACTCAAGTTTCGGCGGCAAGCTGTTGGTGCTGAACTTCTGGGCTACCTGGTGTCCTCCCTGCGTGGAGGAGATGCCGTCTTTAAATCAGTTCGCGAGCACCTTCAAGGATCAAGGCGTTGTCGTTCTGGGCGTCAGCATCGATCGGAATCAGAAGGCCTATAAGACTTTCGTCGAGCGCAGCCAGCTCACGTTCCCGACCGCGCACGACCCTGAGGCAAATATCAGTTCCGAGTACGGTACTTTTAAGTGGCCCGAGACGTACGTCATTGACACCAACGGCAAGGTAGTCGAAAAGTTTATCGGTCCGCGGGAGTGGATGTCCCCTGAAACCGTAAGGAGCATCAAGGCGCACCTATGATTGCCACTGCCTGGCACGACCAAATTCTCGCGCTGCTGGGACCCAAAGGATTTCTGTACAAGCCGTCGGACCTTGCTCTTTACGAGTACGACGGCGGAGTGGATAAGGCGCGGCCCGAAGTGGTCGTGTTCCCCAAGACCACGGATGAAGTGGTTTCGCTGTTAGCGATCGCAACGCAGAACAACCTGTCCATCGTTGGCAGAGGCGCCGGAACAGGTCTGAGCGGCGGGGCCATCCCGCGCGCCGGCGGCATGATCATCTCCTTCGCACGTATGAATCGGATCCTCGAGATCGACCTCGAGAACGAGCGCATGGTCGTTCAGCCCGGGGTGGTCAATCTCGATATCACATTAGCCGTGCAAGGCTCCGGGTATTTCTATGCCCCCGATCCGTCCAGTCAACGCGCCTGCACCATCGGCGGCAACGTGGCCGAGAACGCAGGTGGCCCCCACACGCTCGCCTACGGTGTCACTACCAATCACGTGCTCGGGCTCGAGGTCGTTCTGCCCGATGGGACCGTCTTCTGGACCGGCGGTAAGGAGCAGGAGTTGCCAGGTTACGATCTCACCGGTCTGTTCACCGGCTCGGAAGGCACCATGGGACTTGTGACGAAGATCGTCGTTCGGATTATGCGTCAACCCGAGATGATCAAGACGGTGCTCGGTGTTTACGATCGAACCGAAGACGCGGGTCGAACCGTTTCGGAGATCACGGCCCGGGCCATCACTCCCGTTGCCGTCGAGATGCTCGATGGCGAGATGCTGCGCATGGTGGAAGAGGCGACGCACGCTGGTTATCCGAAGGATGCGCAATCGGTGCTGCTCATCGAGCTCGAGGGCCTGAAGGAAGTCGTGGAGCCGCAAGTCGAGCAGATCCGTGAGGCATGCCTGGGCTCTAATGCGCGGGAGTTTCGCGTCGCGCGCACCCCGGAGGAGCGCGATCTTCTGTGGAAGGGCCGTAAGAATGCCTTCGGCGCAGTCGGTCGCGTCAGCCCTTCGTACTACGTGCAAGATGGAGTGGTTCCTCGCACCCGAATCGCTGAGACTCTGCTTGCCATTCGAAGCATCGGCGAGAAGTACGGCTTGCGGATCAGCAACATCTTTCACGCCGGCGACGGCAACATGCACCCCATCATCCTGTTCGATGCCAGGAAGGAGGGCGAGCTACACAAAGCCCGGCTTGCGGGCGAGGAAATCCTGGAGTACTGCATTCAAGTGGGTGGCTCCATAACAGGGGAACACGGCGTGGGCATGGAGAAGATGGAATTGATGGAGCACCTCTTCACCGAGCACACGCTCGAAGCGATCGCGCGCTTCAAGAATCTCTTCGATCCTCAGTGTCAACTGAACCCCGGAAAAGTGCTCCCAACAGGTAGAGGCTGTCTTGAAATCAGGCAATCCGCTCTCACGGCTGGAGCGCAAGTCTACTAGCCAGAAAGGCAGGAATCCGACCAAATCTGGCGGTCATCTTTTACCCATGCCAGAAAAGTCGATGCCCAGCGGGGAGCGTCTGCGCGCCCTCTGGCCCGATATTTGGGAGCTCGTAAAGCCCCGCCGCGGGGTGCTGGCGATTGGCTTCGTTCTGATGGTTTTCAACCGCCTGACGGGCCTGGTCCTGCCCCTCTCGACCAAGTTCCTGGTGGATGACATCATCGGCAAACGGCAGATCGAATTCCTCGGT
>DASQVJ010000299.1:0-5632 GCA_035640835.1 Bryobacteraceae bacterium | reverse complement strand
GCGAAGCGCTTCGACCACCTTGTCCGCCAGCTGATACAGGTCGTCGGAGGTCGTGCGCGAGGGCCGTCCGTAGTAAGCCCAAATGACGCGGCGGCTTTCACGGTCGACGAGAAAATAATTGCCTTTCGAACGGCTCCAGCTGTAGCCGCGGAAGGCAGGCTCGCGACTGTGCGACGCGTCCGATTCACGTTGGGTTGTTGAGGACCCGTTGTCGCCTTCGGTTGCCTCTGCGGCAGGCTTCTCCGGCGGGTAGAGCTCGAGCATCTGGCGCTCGAACGGCTTACCAATGCGCTCCGTAAAGACCGCGTCAGCAAGGTCCGGGGCCGTTACCACTTGGTAGAGCCCTTCCCGCGTGATCCTGTTCGCGAGGTATTGGTCGAAGCCATTGCCCATCGGGAGGAAGTAAACGCTCTTCACCTTGGCAAGGTCCGGATTGGTTGTTTTCGTAGCAAAGGCGACGGAAACGCCGCCGAGAAGTGATAGCGCAAAGCTTCGACGAAGCATACCAGCGTCAGCATACCAATCACTCATTGATCCTTCAGACGCAGCGGCCCGCCATTTAGACGAAGCGGGTCTGGAGACAATCTCCTGCTACATTGGCAATTTGTGTATAAGGGCCAGAGCCTGACCGTTATCATTCCCTGTCTGAACGAAGAGCAAGGTGTTGAGCAGGTCCTCCGAAGGATGCCGTCGTTTGTCGACCAGGTCATTGTCGTCGACAACGGTTCCACCGATCGGACGGCTGAGGTTGCGGAGTCCTTCGGGGCAAAGGTGATTCAGGAGGAGGTTCGCGGGTATGGACGCGCCTACAAGCGAGGCTTCAGCGTCGCGGAAGGCGACATCATCGTCACCCTCGACGGCGACCAAAGCTATCCGCCCGACGCCATCTCGTATCTGATCGAAGCCTTCCTGCATCTGGAAGCGGACTTCCTGAACGCATCACGCTTCCCCGTCCGGGACCGGAATGCGATGAGCTTCAAACACAAGTTCGGGAACTTTGTGCTTTCGCTCGCGATGTCGATCCTGTACTTCCGGTGGGTCCGCGACTCGCAGTCAGGCATGTGGGTCTTCCGCCGGTCGATCCTCAAGGGCATGCGCCTGGAATCGGACGGCATGGCGTTCTCTGAAGAGATCAAGATAGAAGCGCTGAAGAAGTCCAAGGTACGGTTCGTGGAACTGCACATCATGTACTCCTCGAGGCTCGGCGAGATCAAGCTGAATCCTTGGCGGGACGGCTTTTATAACCTTTGGTTTCTGCTGAAGAAAAGGTTCCAGTGAACCCCTCTCGAGTCTCCGTGGTGATCCCGAACTATAACGGGGCCCGCCTGCTCGAGCCGCTTCTCAACCAGCTTCCATTGCAGAGCCATTCACCAGCCGAGGTCATCGTGGTGGATAACGGATCTACCGATCCGTCGCGGGCGATTGCCTCGAAATACGGTGCCAAGGTGCTCGCGCTCGACCGGAACTACGGATTCGCCTATGCCGTGAATCGAGGCGTGGAGGCCGCCGGGAACGACCTGGTCGCGATCCTCAATAACGACGTTGAGCTCGACCCCGGTTGGCTCGCACATCTGGTCAATGCGGTTGTCGCCGGCTCGACCTTTGCCACAGGCAAGACGCTCATGGCCAGCCGGCGCGACCGCATCGATGGGACCTTTGATCTCGTATCGGTGAGTGGATGCGCCTGGCGTGCGGGGCATGGCGCACCCGATGGCCCGATCTGGTCCGAGCCCCGCACCATCGACATCGCGCCAATGACCGCGCTCCTCATCCGCCGCCACCGTTACCTCGAAGCCGGTGGGCTGGATGAGCGCTTCGGGTCCTATCTGGAAGATGTGGATTTCGGTCTACGCTGTGCGGCAAAGGGATACAGCGGGTCATATATCCCATCTGCGGTTGCATATCACGTTGGGAGTGCTACGCGCGGACCGTGGCACCCACTAACCGTACGGCAAATCTCACGAAACCAACTACTTCTGGTCGCGAAGCACGTGGGCCGGCAGGGTCTACGGCAAAGTGGTGTGGGAATTGCAGTAGGACAAGTACTATGGGGTCTCTTAGCTCTCCGACACGGCAGGATTCTCGATTGGTTCCGTGGCAAGATAGAGGGTCTGCGCATGTTCCAGCAGTTCTGTCTTGAGGGCGACCACCGCGCCGCTCCGTTGTTCCTCAGGCATGAAGCCCTGATCAGGGAGCTGCAAGGGAACCGAATGGACCAATTCTGGCGCTGGTATTTTCGTTTAACCGGTCGCGGAAGGATACCTCGTTCGTGAGCGACTTATTCAGCATCGTTATCGTCACCTATAACTCGGGTGACCACATCGCCGCTTGCCTTGATGCGTGCGCGCCTTGGGCTGTTCCGATCATCGTGGTGGACAATGCTTCGTCCGACGACACGGTTGCGATCGTGAGAACCAGGCCCGAAGTGCAACTGATCGCGAACCTGGAGAATCGTGGGTTCGCGGCCGCGGCCAACCAGGGCTTCGCCGCAGCCTCGAGCGAGGCGGTGCTGCTGCTGAATCCCGACGCGCAGCCTATCGACGGTCTCGACTGGATGGCGCGGGCGGCGAATCACTACGGCGCAGCGGGCGGCAAGTTGTTGAGCACGGGCAGTGACCAAAGGCAGCAAGGCTTCGAGTTCCGAAGTTTCCCCACGCCCTGGACACTTGCCTTTGAAGTTCTCGGCATCAATCGGTTGTGGCCTCATAACGTGCTTAATCGGCGTTACCGCTATTCGAAACCGCGACCGGACCGGAGCGTCGATCAGCCTGCCGGCGCATTCCTGATGGTCCATCGCGAGGCTTGGCTAAATCTCGGCGGGTTCGACGAAAGCTTTCATCCCCTTTGGTTTGAAGACGTTGACTTCTGCAAGAGGCTCTATGCAGCGGGCTACTCCGCGGTGTTTGAATCGAGAGCGTCGGCGTATCACCTGGGTGCGGGGAGTATCCGAAAAATTAACTGGAACAGTCGACAACTCCAATGGTATGTTAGCCTTCTAAAGTACGGCAGTAAGCATTTTGGGTGGATGGGCCGTAGTTTGGTGTGCGCAGCGACAATGCTGGCATGTGCTCCGCGCGCAATTGCAACCGCAATTTCGCGAAAGGGCGCCGGTCCATTTTGGGTTTATAGCAAGGTGTTTTGGCTCGCAGGCCGGATGTTGCTCGGCTTGAAGGCTAGCGGTTTTGGGGTGAACCGTGTTGGTGAAAATTCAGCCCCCGCGTACGGTTCTCAGCAGTAAGCAGTAGCTGAAGCCGGTAGGCGGCCGGTGACCAGGTGTCGTGTCACCATATTTCGCGAACAGACGGGTTCAATGGCTAAGGACTTCGTTTCCGTTACCATCGTTACGTTCAACAGCGGGCGCTTTATCAAGCGCTGCCTGGAATCAGTGTTGGCTCAGAAGTATGAGCCGAAAGAAATCGTAATTGTCGACAACAATTCCAGCGATGGGACAACGGATATCCTCGAGCAGTTCGAAGATCGTTGCCGCATCGTTTATAACAGCGACAACATCGGATTTGCCGCCGCGCAGAATCAGGCAATACAGCTTTCCAGGGGTGACTGGGTTTTTACGTTAAACCCGGATGTCCTGTTGTTGCCCAACTTCATTCAGGAGCTGGTGGACGCAGGCAATCTCGACGATCGGATCGGCACCGTTTGCGGAAAGCTGCTGACCATCAAGTCGACCTTCGATCACCTCGAGACGCCCCTGGTGGACTCGACCGGCATTTACTTCACTCCGATGCTGCGTCACCTCGACCGCGGCAGTCAGGAAGTCGACAACGGTCACTACACACACTATGAGTACGTGTTCGGTGCGACCGCGGCCGCGGCGCTGTATCGCCGCGAAATGATCGACGACGTGGCGGTCCACGGCGAGTTCTTCGACCCTGACTTCTTCGTCTATCGCGAAGATGCCGACGTTGCCTGGCGAGCGCAGTTGCTCGGCTGGAAGTGCTTGTATACGCCGAATTCGCGCGGATATCACGTGCGTAGCGTGCTGCCGGGGAATCGGCGGGCGTTGCCTGCGGAGATCAACATGCACTCCGTCAAGAACCGCTTCCTGATGCGATTGAAGAATATGACGGGTGACCTGTACGCTCGCAACTGGCTATCGATCACGGCGCGTGATCTGGTGGTTCTTGGATGCTGCCTGGTTCGCGAGCACACCTCGCTGAAGGCATTCGGCTATGTGATGGCGAATTGGCGTCGTGTTCTCGAGAAGCGCCGGCAGATCATGGACCGGCGCCGCGTATCGGACGAGTACATGGCGGGTTGGTTTAACTACGAGCCGGTGAGCAAGCCGTTTCCGAAGAACCTTCTTCGCCCGACGCCTCAGACCAAGTCGACATCCAAAGCCATGTCGAAGGCGGTCGTGCGCCAACAGCGCGCTGCCAATCGCTAGCCCCGGCCCATGAGGCTGGCGATCCTCGGCACGCGAGGAATTCCTGCAAACTACGGCGGCTTCGAGACCTTCGCGGAGGAGCTATCGACGCGATTGGCCCAGCGCGGGCATCGCGTGACCGTTTACTGCCGGACCAGGCACCCTGAACCGATCTATCGTGGCGTTCATCTGGTCTACCTTCCAACGCTCCGCCACAAGTACCTCGACACACTCGCACACACGTTCGTCACCACCGTGCACCTGCTGTTTCACCGGCAGGACGCGGTGCTCTACTGCAACGCGGCGAATGCGATCTTCACCTGGATGCCGCGCCTGCGCGGGATTCCCGTCGCCATCAACGTCGATGGGCTCGAGCGAAAGCGGAAGAAATGGAACGCGCTGGCTCGCACGTGGTATCTCGTGTCCGAATGGCTGTCAACGTGGATGCCGAATCGCACGATCTCGGACGCCGAGAAGATCGCCGACTATTACCGGACACGCTATCGCAAGGAAACCATTTTTATCCCTTACGGCGCACCCGTAGGTCGTGTGCCAATGCGAGACGTGCTCGACAGGCTCGGGCTCGAGCCAGGGCGCTATCTCCTGTATGTGAGCCGGCTGGAGCCGGAGAACAACGCGCTGCTTGTCCGCGAATCGTTCGAGGCTGTCAAGACGGACTTTCGTCTTGCCTTGATCGGCGATGCGCCGTATGCGCACGAGTACATCCGGCGCGTGCGCGACACGTCCGATCAGCGTATCGTGATGCCGGGTGCGATCTACGGCGTGGGGTACCACGAGCTGCAATCGCACTGCTTTGCGTACATCCACGCGACGGAGGTCGGCGGGACACATCCGGCGCTCATCGAGGCGATGGGCGCGGGTGCGCTGGTGCTGTATCTGGAGACAGCAGAGAACGCCGAGGTGGCGGGCGGTGTCGGTCTACCATTCACGCCGGACACGCTGACGGCGACCATGCAGCGGGCGCTCGAGATGACCCAGGATGAGGCGGATCGACTACGGAAGGCCGCTCAACAGCGCGTTCGCGAAAAGTACAGCTGGGACGCGGTCACCGACGCCTACGAGCGCGTGTTCGAGGAGATGCTCCGATAATGGCAACATGAGTTCTTGTCCCTACAGATCCTGGGTGGAGATTTCGCGCGAGAGACTGGCCGCGAATTACCAGGCTGTGAAGGGGTTGGTCGGTTCGGATATCGAAGTCATGCCGGTCGTGAAGGCCGACGCCTACCGGCA
>DASQVJ010000298.1:0-11899 GCA_035640835.1 Bryobacteraceae bacterium | reverse complement strand
AAACGCGTCGTCCAGAATTACGCTCTCCTGTGTCCGAGCAACAAAGTGGAGGACCGACATTGCCACCTCAGCTTCGGACACCCGTCGTTTGTCCAGGCGGATCGTCACACGGTCGCCACTCGTAGTGGCTTCCGCTTCTATGCACAAGTCAGGGCCTTGCTGAACAATCAACAGACCTCGTTCGGCGCCGGCGTGCTCGACTGCCGTGCGCATAAGGGTATCGATCAACTTTTCCAGGACGATCTCGCCCGACACGGCCTGCGAGACTTTCATCACCGTCGCGAGGTCGAGGTGTTCCACGGGCGCGCCGATGGTCGCGCCAGGACCGGGCACTGGCTCCTGTGGGTTCAGGCCGGGATACAAGCGATCGAGTTGCCGCACCTTCCCGTCCGCTCCCCAACGAAAGTAACCCCGGCGGGCATCCCTCAAATACGTATCCGCGATCTTCTTAAACCCACGCGCAGCGTAGAAGCGCCCCGCGAGTTCATTGGCCAACGCCTCATTGTGGACAAAGCCGTTTTCATGAGCGGATTCAATGGCCTGTTCGTATAAACGTTCCGCCTCGAGCTCGCGACCCTCGAGGCGCGCGATCTCGGCGCCAACAAGGGCTCGGCGGTTCTCGAAGTTCTCGGGGCAGTTTTCCGCCCAGATCTCGAGCTCGCGGTAGTGGCCCCGCACTGCCTCCAGGAGCCCTGCCTTCTCGTCGGGAGATGCAGAGTCGTGCATCGCAGTCCGCACGAGCGCACTACAGAAATGATAGGCGGCTAGCTCAGCGATGAAAGTGAATGTCCAAAGCAGCGCCTCAACCTGCGATACTGCAGCCATAGCGGACTCATAATCGCCTGCATAGAAGCGCGCTTGCAGCTTCTGATTCCAATACCAGCACTTCGCTAGAGCCAACCGCGGATCGGAATCCAGGTGCTGCTCGAAGCTGGTTTCGTCGAAATCGGTATCGTTGAACGAGCCAAAAACCGGCGTCAAGCCTCGAAGGGTCAAAATGAGCCGGAGCTGTCCGGTGAGGATATCGATGACCAGGCCGAACTTTGCCTTCCGTGCGAGCGCAAGGCCATTCTCGGCTTCGCGTTGCACCTCGGCGAGGGGATCTCCGGTTATGAGAAGCATCATCACCGTGCAATCGCAGGCGTAGGCAACGTAGGAGGGGTCGCCGGACTCCTGCGCCGCAGAGTAAGCGCGTCGTATCAAATCGAGGCTGCTGCGGGCATGCGAGCCCCAGAGACCGGGCCAACCTGCGAATCCCAGGTACGCGCGAGCCTTGAAACGGTCCAGGCCGTGCTTCGCCGCGAGATCCACGCCCACCCTGCCGAAGCGGAATCCGGCCTGATAGTCGCCGAATTCCGTCGCCACAATCATGCCCACCCAGACATAAGCGTGGCACGAGGCATCGTGGTTGCCGTACTCCAGGCTGAGGTTCGCCATCCGGCCGACCACGAGCATGGAGAGATTCCGATCGGTGAACAAGGCGGAGGGCTGCAGAGTCGTGAGCACGTCAAGCGTGGCGCACAACTCCGGATCCTTCATCCTGGGCAAGTCCACGATTGTCTCTATCGGGCGGCTCCCGAGCTGTTCCAATAGCCGCTTGTATTCGTCGCGCACTTCGTCTTTCGTCGGGTGCGGCGACCAGCTTACGCCTACGGGCCCGAGATACTCCAAACCCACCTCGACACCGCGGTGGCTTCGATCGAGTGTGGTGTAGAGAGTCATTCGCAAGCAGGCAACGACGGCTCGTTCGAGTGTATTTGTGGCCCGATGTGAGAGCGCGGCCAAGCGCTCCTCCGCGGTAGCCAACTCGCCGGTCAGGAACTCGCATTCGGCGCGGTGCAGTTCCAGCGGGAACGCGAGATCGTGCCGGCGCTCCCAACGGTCGTCCGCCAACAGTGCGGCCCCAGCGCGCAGATAATGGACCGCCGAGGCGTATGCGGTAGAGGTCTTGGCACGCTTGCCCGCCATGAGGTTGAATTCGGCCAATTGCTCACGTTCTTCCTCCGCAGTGATCAGGGCGGTGCCGCGGTTGAGCTGATTGACGATCTCGAATATCGCCTCCTCTCTTTTCTCTTCAGGAATATGGGCGGCGAGGAGCCTGCCGATACGAAGGTGCATTGCGGCGCGGGATTCGTCCAGGATGAGTGAATACGCGGCTTCCTGAACACGGTCGTGGACAAATTGATACGAGCTCTCCAGAGGCTCAATCAGCCCCTGACGCAGGGCCTCCCACAAATCGTTGTGGACCTCTTCCTCGGATGTCCGCCGGACGAGAGACAATGTCGCCATCGAAGCCACATGTCCAAGGCAGGCAAGCTCCTGTAATGCGATCTGCGTGCGATAGGGGAGCCGGTGCAACCTCCCGACCATGAGGTCCGCAACATTCTCGGTGTACCCCTTGGCGCGGATGCGATTCAGGTCCCAGGACCAGCGGCCCTTCTCATGGTCGAATGCGAGCAACCCCTCTTCGCCGAGCGCAGAAAGGAACTGAATGGCAAAGAACGGATTACCGGCAGTCTTGTCGTGGACCAGTTGCGCCAGTTCGGTGGTGGACTCCGGTTCGTAGCGAAGCGAATCTGCGATTAACTGTCCGAGGTCTTCAAGACGTAGCGGCGCAAGGATGATCTCTTGTACCATCACTCCCGCATTGCGGATCGCATGGATCCTTCGGATCAGCGAATGCGCGGAATCGACTTCGTTGTCGCGATAAGCCCCGATCAGCAGCAGATGCTGCATATTCCCCTGGACCAAAAGATCCTCGACTACATCGAGCGTCGCTGCGTCAAGCCACTGCAAATCGTCGAGAAACAAAGCAAGCGGATGTTCGGGCCGCGCAAATACGGCCATGAAGCGGCGAAACACCAGATGGAAACGCCTCTGCGCGTCTTGTGGCGGAAGTTCAGGAACGGGCGGTTGTTCTCCGATGATGAGCTTCAGTTCAGGGACGAGGTCCGTCATGAGCAGTCCGTTCGGACCTAACGCTTCATACAGCGCCTCGCGCCACTCGCGCAGCTCCGCCTCGCTTTTACTCAGAAGCTGATGGATCAGGCTCTGAAACGCCTGCGCGAGCGTGGCATACGGGATATCGCGTTTGTTTTGATCGAACTTACCCGAAGCGAAAAGCCCGTGGCTCGGAACCAGGGCTTTATGGAGCTCACTCACCAGCGACGACTTGCCAAGACCAGAGTATCCGCAAACGAGCACCAGCTCCGGGTCGCCCCCCTTCATGATGCGGTCGAATGAGGCCAGCAAGGTCTCAATCTCGCGCGCTCGCCCGTACAGTATCTCGGGAATTTGTAGGTGGTCTGGCGTGTCGTGTTCGCCGGGCGGGAATGTCTCGATGCGGCGCTGAGCCTCCCATTCCGCAAGGCAGCGCCGTAAGTCGTTCTCGACTCCGGCCGACGTTTGATAGCGTTCCTCAGCAGTCTTCGCGAGCAGCTTCATGATGATTGCCGAAACGGAGGCGGGGACATCTTGCAACCGTTCGGCGGGTGCTGCCGGCTGCCTTGCAATGTGACAGTGCACCCACTCCATCGGATCGGACGCCGTGAAGGGGAGACTCCCAGTCAGCATTTCGTAGAGCGTCACCCCGAGCGCGTAGAGGTCACTCCGTGAATCGATGGACCGATTCATTCGTCCGGTCTGCTCCGGCGCCATGTAGGGTAGTGTTCCGGAAATGAACTCGGGAGGTTCGGGTGACTGGCGCTCGCGGGGAAGCTGCGTGGCGATGCCAAAGCCCATCAGCCACACCCGGCCGGTCGGGCAGTCAACCAGAACATTGGCCGGCTTAATGTCCTTGTGGATCAGGTCCTGCGCGTGCAGCTTGCCCAGCGCAGATGAGAGACTGACGCCGAGACGCAAGAAACCGCTCAGCTCCATCGGCTCTCCAAGCAGGTTGTCGAGAGGCTCGCCGCCGGGGTCCTCAAGGACAAGCATGGTCCGGCCGTTGTGTTCTGTCAGGGCAACAGGGCGGACCGCCCATTCCGCACTCAGTTCGGCTCTTAAGGAGTACGCGTGCTCCAGTTTCCTGATGGTTGCAGGCGCGGGATGTTCCGATACAGGCTCGACGAGGAGAATTGTCGGCACACCCGAATCAGTCTGTCGGCGATAGAGGATGAACTCCTCATCTTTGCGCACGGTCTCTAGCACATACCTGGAGGGAGAGCTCCCGGCGGCATCACCTGCGAAAGACTCGTCTGGAGTCATTTTCCGTTCGCTCGAAATGTGATCGCGCTCCTTCGATTCTACGCCGCGTGTTTGACGCCTACAGATCGATATTCGTGTTTACCGCTTCAAATTGCCTCACGGCGCCCAAAGTCATCGAGTGCGTGTTAGCATCCTAGGCCAAAGGGGTAGGCGCCACCGAAATGTACAGGTGGTCAGTCCGCGATCTCATGCGTGACTCGATGATTTCTAAGATCGCGCTTTGCGTTCTGCTTAGCTCCTTTCGGCATCTGATGTCGGCGATGCAGATCACGGCTACCATCGAGGGAACCGTACAAGATACGACCCAGGCGGTAGTCCCCGGAGTGCACGTCACGCTGACAAACAAGGAAACTGGTGACGTTCAGACCGCGGTAACCGGAGCACTGGGCCGCTTTGCGTTTTCGAGCGTGAGCGTAGGGACGTACGTGCTCAGCGCGGAACGGACCCCCTTTACCAGGTACGTGGTAACCGATATCCCAGTAAGATTGGGCGCCAAGCTGACTTTTCTCATTCCCCTTGAGGTCGGAACGACCAAAGCGGAGATAAGCGTATCGGCGCCGGTCACTTCGATCGCCTTGGCGGATCCCACTCTCGGCCGCGTGATGGACAACAAGTCTCTGATGGATTTGCCCCTAAATGGCCGCAATTACCTGCAGCTCACGCATCTCGTGCCGGGCAGCACTCCTCCTATCGGATACTCTCAGCCATTCAATCCGAAAACGGACGGTGGGATAACCTCGAGCCCGCAGGTGAATGGAAGCCGGGCGGAGTCCAATAGCTACCTGCTCGATGGCGCCGACAATAATGAACCGTTCCTCGGGTCGGCCGCTGCGGTTCCCCCGATAGAGAGCCTTCAGGAATTTAGAGTTGCTACTCATGTTTTCGGTGCGGAATTCGGCGGCGCTGGCGGGGCGGTAGTCAACGCGGTCACGAAATCTGGAACGAACGCTTTCCACGGCAGCGTTTACGAATTCCTCCGAAACGACGCGTTCGATGCACGCGATTTTTTCTCCCCTAGGGTCCCGATATTGAAGCGCAATCAGTTCGGCGCCTCGCTCGGCGGCCCGATTCGAAAGAGCAAGACGTTCTTCTTCGGAAATTACGAAGGAGTTCGGGAGCGCTCTGCTCCGACCCGCACAGCTTCGGTCCCGACGCTCCCGGAGCGGGAAGGAGATTTCTCGCAGTCTGCTGTCAAGCCACTGGATCCGACCACAGGACAGTCCTTCCCAGGAGATCGAATTCCAGCCAATCGCATCAACAGTATTTCGCGGAGTCTTTTGCAGTTCTATCCGGCGCCGAACGCCGGGGTCGACAGGAGCACGGCCTCCCCTACGGAACCCTCTACAACAGATTCCGTACTCGGACGGTTTGACCAGAAGATTACGCAGAAGAACGATCTGACGCTTCGCTATTTTCTGCAGAAAGGCCATCGGACATTTCATTTTGTGCCGACGTTCCTGGGTTCCCTTGATGTTCCGGACTTCCCGGTTTCTGACAGGTTCCGCTTTACCAATTGGACTCTCGCCGACATCCATGGAGTCTCAGAGCGAACCGTCGCGCAGTTTAGGTTCAGCTACAACCGGGCCAATCTTGACGCTGCGATTCCTCAGTTTCAGATCGACGCCAAATCTCTCGGCTTCACGTTTCCTGTTACCGCCCCATTCCACAACATTCCCTTGATCGGTGTTTCGGGCCTTACGGCGATTGGAACCAGCAATTTCGACGACGCGAGCCACGTGGACAACGTGTTCGTGCTCGAGAACGTCTGGCATCTCACGCGCGGCCAACACCTGATCACCGTTGGCGGTCGTGTCGGAGCGAGCCAGGTCAATGCAGGAACGACGACGGCCTTCATGGGGAATTATTCGTTTACCGGCGCGGCTTCCGGTAATCCATTTGCAGATTTTCTCCTGGGAACACCCGCGTCGTTTCTTCAAATCGGCGGGGATTCGGGACGGGCTTTCCGGTCCAAGCATTTTGCGTATTTCGTCGAAGACTCTTTCGCGATCACGCCTCACCTCAGGATGACCTTGGGACTCCGGCACGATATCTTCCTGCCCTTGTATGACCGGTTGCGGCGAACGGGCTCATTTCGTCCGGGCGAACAATCGATCGTGCGGCCCGGAGTGCCCCGTGACGTCGTCTTCCCCGGAGACCCGGGAGTCTCGCGTTCGACCTATCGCCTCGACTGGAGAAATCTCGGGCCGCGCCTCGGCATTGCTTGGGATCCGTTTGGCGATGGAAAGACGAGCGTGCGCGCGGGCTACGGGATTTACTACAGGCCGCCACTTGTATTCGTCGCGTTCCAAACGTTTGTTTCGCCCTCCATCACGAGTGCGACTGCGCTGTTCACACCCAATTTTGCTGATCCCTTCGCTGGCGCTAGTCCTTACGCGCCTGGACGGAGCATGCTTCCGGTCGGGCCTGGGACGCAGGTGAACACAATAGATCCAAATCTGACGACGCCTTCTGCGCAGCACTACAGCCTGAGCATTCAGCGTCAACTGACAAAGGACTTCGTACTCGAGTTAGGCTATGTCGGCGGCAGGGGAGTGCACTTGCTGGGTACTGTCCAGCTCAATCCGGCGACGTTCGTTCCCGGGGACTCGACGCAGGCGAACATCAACGGGCGCCGTCCGTATCAACCATATGGGGCAGTCTATGACCAAATGGGCGGCTTCAGCTCCAATTACAACGCTCTTCAGGCGAGTCTAACGCGACATTGGAGCCGCGGGCTGTCGCTCCTGCTTTCGTACACTTATTCGCGAGCCATTGACGATGTGTCAGTCCCTCAAGTGTTCCAGAGCGTCGAAGGACAACCACCCAACGTGATCGCTGCCAACCCGCGCGACTGGAGAGCAGAGCGGGCGGCCTCGTCCTTCGACATGCCGCACACCTTTGCGCTGAGCTTTGTTTGGGACCTGCCGAGACCCACCTGGTCCGGTTGGACCCGGCAACTGCTTGGCGACTGGCAACTCAACGGCATCCTGCTGGCGCACAGCGGCCCGCCGTTTACGGTTTACGACCCGTCCGATCCTAACGTGGATGGAGAGACCAGCGATCGTCCCAACCTGATCGGAAATCCCTTTCCGCGCGGATTCAAGCGTTCAGTAGCGCGTGATTTCAACACCGCCGCGTTCGCACCGACACCACGAGGCGAGAACGTATTTGGCAACCTCGGCCGGAACTCATTGCGTTCGCGAGGATTCGAATCGCTCGCCTTTTCTGTTTTCAGAATCTTCAATCTAAATTCGAGGTTCACCCTGCAAATGCGTGCCGAGGCCTTCAATGTGCTGAATCATGCGAACTTTGCGCCTCCCGTGAGCGAAATCACGTCTCCGAGTTTCGGCAGCATCTTAAACACCCGACCGAACAATCCGCGACAACTGCAGTTTGCGTTGAGATTGGCCTTCTGAGCCGGCGTTTACTCGTACGTGTGGCTCCGATCATCACGAAAGGATCAGAGGGTTCAACGCCAAACAACATTGTTCGTAAGAACCGAAAGCGCTGTAGGCAACCCGTCACAGACCCGGCCGCTGTCGGAATAGGACTCCCTTTGGCCCGTTCCATTCACGTTGCCGCAGCGTGATCCACCGTTGGAGTGCTGCGCCATGCACGCGGTAAATGCGACCTTCGATTACGACCTCAAAGATCGTGGCTAAGCTTGGGACCGGGAGTCCGCTCGCCGGCTGTGTCTTAGCCTGAACGACGTAGAGGTGCGCCGCATCAAATGTGCTTGTCGCCCGCACGTCGAGGCTGAATCGCCGCCCTTCCGAATCTGTTACAGTCACGGTGCACCAGCGTTCCGGCACAAGAATAGTATAGGCGAACAAAAGGAGAATAACACCTCTTCCCTTCGATTAAGGACTAACAACTCAGGGGTGAGCGATCACCATCAGAGTCTGCGACCGCCGCCTGGCGCAAGCCATCGCTTGATCCAAGGTCTCGGAATCGAGCGCTCCGAAGCTTTCATCCAGAATCACTAGATCGGCAGATTGCAGTAGCGCACGAGCAAGGAACAACCGGCAGCGCTCGCCATAGGAGAGTTGCCACCCGGTTTCGCCAACAGGCTGCAAGAGTCCGGCGGGCATGCGATCCAGTAGAGGTCCCAATCCCAGCTCACGACAAACCGTCTCTGCCTCCTCACGATCTTCAGGTAGCGGAGGCCAACGTCGTCCCAGCAGCAGATTGAAAGCGAGGGTGCCGGTCAGGACGTGATTCTCCTGGAACTGCGGAGCCGCAGCGATTGAGCGGCGCCAACCCTGAGATCCCAGTGTCCGCCGGCGGTTTCAATCAGGTTCATTTGAGGACTCGCTGGTTGGGCGAAAATCGCGGCGGGTCTCATTGGTCGCACACCTTGATGGGGCGGCGTTCGGCAAGAAAATTGGTCCGAACTTACTCGTCGTTGCAACCGAGCGCAAACCGCAACGCAGCACAGATCTGTTCCATGCGCGATGTGTTCAGTCGGGCCACCCGTTTTCCTAGCCGCATCCGGAAATCGTGACGACATTGTGCAGGTTTACAACGCACGCCGCCTTCATACCATCATCTTCGTTCAGTAGGACCTCGGAAGGCACCCCGCGTATCGCGGAAGTGATCGGCGCCACCGTAACGCTGCTCAGGTATTCGATCGCGCTGTCTCTTGTGAGTACGACCACCGGTCTCTTTTTGTCTGGTGGTGCGAACTCATATAACCTCACGTCTTCCCTTGCCATTCTGCCGGCCACCTCGCCTCCGCTTCCCACAGCGAGCATTCATCACTCGATTGCGGAAGCCTTATGTAGCCATCCCGTTCGCGCTGCTCGAGTTCCCGTACTTCTAGCATCCGAAGGTGCTGGCGAAGCGCATCACGGATCAATGCAGGCCGGTTCTGCTTCGCCTTGCGCGCCGCTCGGTCGATCGCGTGAAGCAGCTTTCGATCTAGCGCCACTCGTATCGTTTCCATGCCGTTGATCTACACTCCAAAGTCTATTCCGCAATGGCCGACCGTCGCCGGACAGTCTGTATCCCTGCTCCGACACTCGCGGCGCTTCCCGCAATCGTCGGCAAGCGCCGGTGGTATTCATGAGTAGCATGCGTCTGTGGGCACTAATTGTGACGATCTTGTTTGGGAGCGGCGCTATCGCGCAAACCGGCGAGCAGGAGTACAGAAGTCGATGCGCTGCGTGCCATGGCGCCGACGGCAATGGAGGCGAACGAGGACCTGCCATCGTCACGCGACTCCGGGCGCGCAATGATCAGCAACTCGCCGACTTGATCCATCGCGGCCTGCCGGGCGCGGGCATGCCGGGGTATGAAATGCCTCCGGCAGCGATGACCAGCCTCATCGCATTTCTCCGAGACTTGCGTGCGCCCAGGAACCGAGCCCCTGAACGCGTCACGATTGCAACCACCGGGGGCGGTGCGCTGCAGGGAGTCGTATTGAATCGCGGTCCACAGGAGTTGCAGCTTCGGACCGATGACCAGCGAGTCCATTTATTGCGGACGGCTGACAACCTCTATCGCTCGGTCACCTCACAGCTTGATTGGCCGACCTATCACGGGTCCAACACCGGAAACCGGTACAGCAGCGCGACACAGATCAGCCGGACGAATGTGCGTTCGCTTGCTCCCCGATGGATGTTTACTCTGCCGAATGCGTCGCGCCTGCAAGTGACTCCCGTGGTGGTTGAAGGCATCATGTATGTCACCGCCGCAAATGAAGCCTATGCACTGGACGCGGGCACCGGAAGGCAACTGTGGCACTACGGCCGGCCGCGGACCAAAGGTGTCATTGGTGATGCCGGCGGCGGCATCAATCGAGGAGTGGCGATCAATGGGCCTCGCTTATTCATGGTTACGGACCATGCTCATCTGATCGCGTTGGATCGCTTCACAGGAGCTCTGCTGTGGGACACGGAAATGGCCGACTTTCGCCAAAACTACGGGGCAACATCGGCTCCACTGGCAGTCGGCAATCTGGTTGTTTCCGGTATCTCAGGCGGTGACGAGGGAGTACGCGGGTTTGTTTCCGCCTTCGACCAGGAGACCGGGAAAGAGGCGTGGCGATTCTGGACCGTCCCGAAGCGAGGAGAGCCGGGATCTGAGACCTGGCAGGGGACGGCGATCGAGCATGGTTGTGCCGCAACATGGCTCACCGGCACATTTGATGCGCAAGCCGGCATCGTGTACTGGCCGACGGGCAATCCATGCCCCGACTACAACGGGGATGAACGTAAGGGCGACAATCTGTACTCCGATTCAATGCTCGCGCTTGACGCGAACACGGGAAAGTTGAGGTGGCATTACCAATACACGCCTCATGACTTGTGGGACTGGGACGCGCAACAGCCGCCGGTGCTTGCGGATGTCACCTGGGGCGGGAAGCCGCGCAAAGTGATGCTGCATGCGAATCGAAACGGATTCTTCTATGTCCTGGATCGAATCACTGGTGAAGTGCTGCTTGCGAAGCCCTTCGTGAAGAAATTGACTTGGGCAAAGAGCCTCGGGGCCGATAAGCGTCCGATCGTGGTGGCTGGTCAGGAACCCTCGACCGAAGGAACGAAAGTCTGCCCTGCTGTCGAAGGTGCAACGAACTGGTTCTCGACCTCTTATAGTCCGATGACTGGCCTCTATTACGTGCAGTCGCTGGAGAAGTGCAATCTCTTCGTGAAGGCCCCCGGCAAGTGGGAAGCCGGCAAGTCCTACTATGACGGTTCAACACAGCAGGTTCCGGACGAACCTGGACAGAAGGTCCTGCGCGCCATCAATGCCACGACGGGAGCTGTTGCGTGGGAGTTGCCGCAGGTCGGGCCGGCAAACAGCTGGGGCGGAACACTCGCTACGGCCGGAGGACTCGTCTTCTTCGGAGACGACAGCGGGGCACTAGCAGCAGCAGACGCTTCCACCGGCCGCCGGCTCTGGATGTTCCCCACTCACCAGGTTTGGAAAGCGTCACCGATGACTTACGTGTTTGACAATAAGCAATACATCGCGGTCGCTTCCGGACCGAATATCATCGCCTTTGCTCTGCCGGATTGATTCGCAATAGATGGTGTGTTCGCTACTGAGGGCGTACAGGAATCCTGTACGATTGAGCGGCGCCGTTCGCGATTCATCTGTTTCACAGTCATGGACCATCAAGCAAGGTCCTGAAATGCGCTGGTTCAGCTGATCCTTTAGATCGACCCTCAACTATGCGAGCGAGATAGCTTACGCGCCGCACGGAGCCATCCGTTCGGTGAAGTTCGGCAACGAGTTGATGGAACGCACGGACTTCAACACCCGTATGCAGCCGGTAACGATCGAACTCGGCCTTGCTAAGCTGCCTAACCTCGCCTGGAAGGCAAGTTATCTGTATTGCTTTCCTGACGCACAGTCCTGCGCGACGAACAACGGCAACGTCCGGAAGCACACGATCGACAACTTGGGTATCGTGCAAAGTTTCAGCTATGACACCAAGAACCGGCTTCAGGTCGCTAATGAAACCTACAACGGCGGTACAGCCTGGTCGCAGACCTACAATTACGACAACTTCGGTAATCGTTGGATCACTGGAACCGCGGTGGACGACGTCTTCACGCCTACGTCGCAGAACTTCTGCAATAATCGATGGGCGCACCAGAATATGCCAGGGTGTCTGGCCGGCTCGAACAACCAGTACGACTCTGCCGGCAATCAAACCGGTGTCGGCGGGACGTTTACCTATTCGTAT
>DASQVJ010000297.1:0-4327 GCA_035640835.1 Bryobacteraceae bacterium | reverse complement strand
TCCAAACGCTCCATACGGGCGAAGGGTTCTCACGGTCCCAACGACGCCATTCTTCCAAACGCACGACACGTCATCGGAGTCGCGGCCGGCAGTGAACGTGACCTCCTGGCAGCCTTTGCCCATCAACGCGTATAGAATCTCGACCGCGTGGATTGCGTACCAGCTCATCTCCAACTCGTGGGTCGCGTCCGTGGGTCCCGGACCCCAGGCGATCGCGCCGATTGCGTCAGGAGCTTTCATGTCTGTTGCCAACCGGTCGAATCTTAAGGCTGATGAACTGAACCACGGCACGTTGTTCGCCTTAGCCAGCGCTGCAATCGCTCGAGCATCTTTCAACGTGGAGGCCAGGGGCTTATCGATGAACACTGGCTTACCGCATCGAAACACCTCTTTCGCCTGGGCGAGATGAGCCCTTCCATCGACGCTTTCCAACAAAATTGCATCGACCTTGGGGCAGATGTCTCCGATGTTTGATACGAATTCGACCTGCCACTTTTCACGCAGCTCCTTCGCATACCCTTCGACTCGATCACGACTGCTCGGAAGATCCTGACTTCCGCCCTTCCACGCGGCCACCACCTTTGCGCCGCTCACATGCTTGGGATGGGTGGGATCGTTCAGCATGCGGGTGAACTCCGTCGAATGGGACGTGTCGGTCCCCACGATTCCAACCCGTATTTGCGCCAACCCAACGGCAACAGAAAGCAAAGACAACAGAGTCACCCTTTGAAACATAAGCCCGCATTGTACACTGAAGGCGACCCTGCATCCTGCCGGTAAATGGACCTGACCACTGCGCTCACGTACGTGAAGGGCGTGGGTCCGAACCGTGCGGCCCTGCTTGAAGCCAAGGGCCTGCGAACGGTGGAAGACCTTCTGTACTACCTTCCGAAGCGTTATGAAGACCGTAGCAATCTGAAGCCGATTCGACAGCTGGCTCCGGGTGAGATGGCGTCCCTTGTTGGGGAGGTGACGTCAGCTCGCACAGTGTCGTTTCGACGCCGGAACATCGGGAAGTTTGAAGCCACGGTCGGTGACAGCTCCAGAGCACAACTGGCCATCAGCTGGTTCAACGCTCCCTGGCTTGCCGATAAGATTCGACCGGGCGTGCGGATCGCTCTGTTCGGCAAAGTCGAGTACGACAACTACACCGGAGAACTCTCGATGAAGAGTCCTGAGTTCGAACTGCTCTCCGGCGATGATGAGGACAGCGAGCCATCGCTGCACGTCGGGCGTGTCGTTCCTGTCTACGAGGCTGTGGGCAAGATCTCGACGAAGCATCTCCGTGGCATTTACCGACGGATTCTCGAGGACCTGGCCCCGATGGCTGAAGTGCTGCCAGGGCACATTCGACAAAAGCTCAAGTTGCCCACGCTCGATGAAGCGGTCCACTCGGTGCACTCGCCATCGGAGACCGAAGACCTGCGATTGCTCAATAATTTCCGATCCCAAGCACATGTCCGGCTGATCTTCGAAGAGTTCTTCTGGCTCGAGTGCGGACTGGCGCTGAAGCGGGCGAAATCGAAACAGCAGACCGGTATCGCGTTTGAGCTCAACGATCGAGTGCGCGAGAAGGTCAAGGCCATGCTGCCCTTCAAACCGACAGGGGCGCAGAAGAGAGTGCTGGCCGAGATCGCCCAGGACATGTCCTCACCGCATCCGATGAACCGGCTGCTGCAAGGCGACGTCGGCAGCGGTAAGACTCTGGTAGCCGCGGAAGCTGCGGTGATCGCGATCGAGAACGGATACCAGGTCGCGCTGCTCGCGCCCACCGAGATTCTGGCCACGCAGCACTACTTCTACTTCAAGAATCTCTTCTCCAAGCTTGCGTACGTTCACACGCTGTTGGTAGGCTCTCAAACGGCCCGCGAGAAGAAGCAAATCAAGAAGCTGCTCGCGGCCGGACTGGTTCACGTTGCGATCGGAACGCACGCGCTTCTGGAGCCGGACGTCGACTTCCATAAATTGGGCCTCGCCATCGTGGATGAGCAGCACAGGTTCGGTGTCATGCAACGCCTGAAACTGTTCGAGAAGGGGCGACATCCCGACGTGCTTGTGATGACAGCGACTCCCATACCGCGTACGCTCGCGCTCACCATGTATGGGGATCTGGATACCTCGATCATCGACGAACTGCCACCAGGGCGCCGTCCTGTTCAGACCAAGCATGTCATGGAGGACCACATCGAGACGATCTGGACGTTCGTAAAGAAGCAAGTCGAAGCGGGCCGTCAGGCATACGTCGTGTACCCGGTGATCGAAGAATCGGAAACACAAGCGATGAAGGCTGCGACGGAGCGTCATGAGCACCTGTCGAAGTATGTTTTCCCGCAACTCCGGGTCGGACTCCTTCACGGCAAGATGACCCCGGATGACAAGGACGCGACCATGACGGCCTTCAAGAACGGCGAAATTCAGATCCTGGTTTCCACCACCGTGATCGAAGTCGGTGTCGACGTCCCGAACGCAACCGTTATGGTGATCGAGCATGCCGAACGATTCGGCCTCTCCCAACTCCATCAGCTGCGTGGACGCGTAGGCCGCGGTGGAGAGCAGAGTCACTGCATCCTGGTGACCGGCAAGGTGAACGATACGGCGCGTGAACGCATTCGAACAATGGTCGAATCGAATGATGGCTTTTATATCGCCGATATCGATATGAAGCTGCGTGGGCCCGGCGAGTTCTTCGGAACGAAGCAATCAGGCATACCCGGACTGACAGTGGCAAACATCGTGCGGGACTTCGATATTCTGCGAGCGGCCCGCGACGAAGCGGTGGCGTTCGTCGAGCATCCATCGTCTCCTGACGAGATGCGCGCGGCGGTAGGACACATTCAGGGCCACTGGCAACGACGCTATGGCCTCGTCAATGTGGGGTAACCGATGAGAGTGATCGCAGGCGAGTTCCGAAGCCGCGTTCTCAAGAGCCTTCCGGGTCTTGCAACCCGGCCAACACCAGACCGGCTCCGCGAATCCCTCTTTAGTATCCTGATGCCTCGAATCGAAGGCGCCGTCTTCATCGATGCGTATGCGGGAACTGGAGCTGTAGGTATCGAAGCGCTGAGCCGTGGCGCACGACACTGCATCTTCATCGAGCGCAGCCGGGCAGCGGCAGCCGTGATTCGAGCGAATCTCGAAAGCCTGAATGCGAGCAATCGAGCGGCCGTGCTCATCGGACGAGCGCCCGAACTGGTGGCCAAGGAGTCTGGCGACATCGTATTTCTCGATCCGCCGTATGACCAACCACGCGAATATGAGGCTTGCTTCGAGCAACTCGCACTGCAGCCGCCGTCCCTGGTCATCGCCCAACATGCTGTTAAGCACAAGCTCGCGTTGGAGTACGGAAAGCTGGGCCATTTCCGCGAGGTCCGGCAAGGGGACAATGTCCTAAGCTTCTATCGACCAAAGGACGGCTAGGTGCGGGCAAGCTCCCGTCGAAAAGATTTCAAGTATTCTTCGCCGATATCCAGAAAACAAAAAGGGCGACTCTTGTCGAGCCGCCCTTGTTAACTGCGGTGGGAATCCGTTACTGGATGGTCGCGTTGGTAGGCGATGAACTGCCTGCGCTGTTCGTCAAGACCACCTGGATCCCTGTAATCGCCGTGGCCGCGTCACCCTCGACGGTGAGCGGAATCGACAATCGGAATTCGCTGCCGAAGCTCTGTCCTTGGGTGCTTCCGAACCACGTCGCAAATGCCTGTGTTACCGGCGGCGTGAGCTCGGTTGTCTGAAGGTTGGTGCTTGCCGCGCCGGTCAAACGCAGAGTCATCGCTGTGATGTCGCGCGTCGTCGAGAAACCGGTCACGGTCAGAGTGATGGTGTTTCCGGAGCGTTGTGCTGTAGCGCTGGTGATGGTCGGCGCACTTCGTGGGATCACGACGGTCTGCGTCGTCGTCACTGACTGCCCGCCTGAGTTCAGCGCAGCGGTGAGCGTAATCGTGCCGGCCGTGCTTCCGGTCTGGAACGCGGGGGATCCTTCGAAAATCGCCTGCGTTTGACCTGCCGGAATTCGGAAGTTGATGGTCCGGGTATTGTTTGCGAACCGTATGGTTGGATCGTCGGCATTCACTGCGGCATTTGGCGCGAACGTCAGCGTCAAGGTGCCGGTGATCTCCAACGGGAACGGCGATGCGATGGTGAGGGTTGCCGTTGGCTGCAGGCTGGGAGCCGGATTCTGGGGCAGGCCGCCGATGGTGCCTTGCGGTGGCGGCGGTTGATTCGCTTGAATGGCGAATGTTCGCTGCACCGACTGACCGCCCTGGTCCTGAACAAGCACGGTTATGCTTGAGCTCTGGGTGGACCGATACGTGCCGGTGATCTCTCCGGT
>DASQVJ010000296.1:0-4640 GCA_035640835.1 Bryobacteraceae bacterium | reverse complement strand
GTTCAATCCAAGCGGGTCAACGAGTCCAGAGATCAACACCACCGGGACGCTTGCGTTCGTCTTCCGAATCTCCTCGATGACCTCCTTCCCGTTCATGCCGGGCATCCGGAAATCCGTGACCACCAAATCGAAACCACCTTCTCGAAACTCTTCCAAGCCACCCTCTGGCGTATTGGCCACCACAGTCGAGTAGCCCTGTTCTTCCAACACTACCTTCCGTGCCAGCAGGCCATTACGGTTGTCGTCGATCAAAAGGATGCGTGGAGCCATTGTAGGTGCGGATACCTGAATCTGCCTCATGCGGGACAAGCGCGACGTTAACAGAGCAGAAATTAGACTGTCAACGCATCTGTATCCGCTTGCATCCTGGAAAGATGTAGAACTTGACACTCCAGCGGGTGATACGCAGTGGTCTGGAGCTTCGGTTTCAAGGCTGTTGCAGAAAACAAAACACGCATGATTTGTTAGATCATGCGCGTTAGAAATTAACACACCTTTATGTAAGTATCAACCGAACTGACTTGAAGCCAGAGCTCTCACTCGACCGGGCGCGGTGCCGTGTAACCCTGTTTGGCTATGATCTGGTACTTGATGGGCTTACCCTTCTCGTCCGTTACCTTCAAAGCCTCATTGGTAGCCGGGTTCACAAGCTCCACTTTGAGCTTTCGGAACTTCCCATCCTTCGCGGTGTTTGTCGGATTGTACACGAGCGAGTACTGATTTCTAAGAGCATTATGGATATTCCCGAAAATGGTCGGAAATTCGCCATAAAATCGGGGGAAAAATGCCATGCCGCCACTCTCTTTTGCGAAGGTACGCATCTGGTTATCGGCTTGGAGGAAGTCCATGCGGGCGATCGGCCCCAGTCCTCCGCGTGCGTCGATGTACTCGCGGAGAGCCTGCATCAGGCCGATCGCGTAAATCGGCACACCGGCGTTCTGCACCGCCTTGCGAGCTTTGTCGTAGGTGAGCTTGCTGAAGGTGTCGACACCCGAGGCGATCAGCACGACGGCCTTGCGTCCCTCAATCTCAGACATCCGGTCGACCGTGTCGGCCAAGGCGTCGAAAAGGTTGGTCTCGGAGAACGCGGCAATACGCAACCTCGACATGGCCTGCTGGATCTTGTTGCGATCGGTCGTGAAGTCAGTCAGGATTTCGGGGCGCAGATCGTAGGCGATAATCGCGACGTAGTCTTCCGGCTTTAGCGTCTCGATGAAGCCGTAAGCCGCCGTAAGGGTCTGATACCAGGGCTCGCTCCAATACTGCTGGTACAGGTTGCTGAACTCGACCACCATGGCGACCGTCATAGGAGCTTCACCCATCGCAAAGTTGCTGAGCGTTTGAGGAACGCCGTCTTCAAGAATTCGGAAGTGCTCAGCCTTCAGGTTCGGGATAAAGCGACCCTTGTTGTCGATCACCGCTACATCCACAGTCACTGCCGTGACGTCGCTTCGGAAGCTGGGGGCATCCACCGCTCCCGCGTCTTCACGCTTCTTGTACTTCGAAGGGATCTTTTCTTCTGGCGGAGGCGCTTCTGGCGAGGTGGACGAGGTCGATCCGGGCTTGCGAGGCCGCGCAACCGTATCAGACTTCTCGTTCTTGGGGCCTTCCTGCGCCCACACGAAGCCGGGCGAAAGCAGGACGATCAGGCATAGGAACAACTTGGGCATAGCGAGTCTCACGCTGGTGGGCACTATATCAAACAGGACGTGATCGCACGGACGGGCGTTTCGCTCGCGCCCCCGTTTCTCTAATGAACCCAACGATCTTTATCGGATTCGGATTGCTTGCGCAAGTACACCTGAAACTTTCTCTTCGCTCTCTGCATGCGGTACTCTTTCCATCGCTCGCGAAGGTCTGAGAACCAGGAACTCCGGCGGGTATAGCTGCGGCGTCGAGCCAGCTGCGTTCGAAGAAGCACGAAGCCTACAAGCATGCCGCCAAGATGAGCGATATTGCTGACGCCGCCCGTACTGCCGCTCAAGGATCCGAGGAAGGCCATACCGCCGAAGATCATCACCAGGTATTTGGCCTTGATGGTGAACAGGAAATAGATCTGAATCTCTCGATTCGGGTACAGGTAGCCAAACGCAAACAGCAGACCATAGATCGCACCCGATGCGCCGATGGTCCGAACGTCCAAGGTCCCGACCATGAGGTTTGCGAGCACCACACAAACGCCGGCGCCGATTCCGCATACGAAGTAGTAGCGCAGGAAATTGCGTGTTCCCCAATCCCGCTCCAGCTCACCACCGAAGAAGTAGAGCGAGAGCATATTGAAGAGGATGTGTCCGAAGCCCGTAGGGTCGTGCAGGAACATGTATGTCACCAGTTGCCAGACGGCAAAGCCTGACAAGACCTGGCGAGGTACCAGTTCGAATGGGCGGAAGATACCCCCGACGCCTGCAACGACGGCGAGGAAGTAAAGCACAAACAAAGTGATGTTCGTGATCAGTAGCCACTTCACTCCGTTCGCGAAACCGCGCGAGGAGTATCCGGTGGCATAGGGGCGCGTACTGTACGACATGACGAGGGCCGCTTCATTTCAGCGTATCAGAAGCGGCCCCCACCTCCTTAAGACCAAAGCGGACTAAGCTGCGATTCTACGATTATTGGAAGGACGTCCCAGGCGCTCGAGCGTTGCCCCGGTGATCTGAGTACCGATTCCAAGAGCCAGCCAAACTTGCCAGTGGGACAACAAGCCACGAGCAATGAAGAACTCGCCGGTGAGATTGAGGTCGGCTCCCATGCGCCAAAATGCAAGCGCGTAGGCGACCACCGCAACAGGCGTGAGCAGCGAGCGAAAGATCGGGACTACTTCTTGTGTTTTTTGTACTGCTTTTCTAATTTCGGGATTTCTGACCGAACTGAATCGGACTTGCATCTTCTTACCCCTGTACACCGGAATAGATGCTATGAAGATGGTGGAAGTTTCTGCATTGAAGAATTAGTCGCAGGCATATGCCGGTCATCTAACGGAGCTTGCGGTAGAGTAGTCTGCGAGTCGGAAACGACCTCAACACACGACATTCAGGAGAGCTATGCGCAAGGTGAAAGCCGCGGTCATCGGTACCGGGTTCATGGGAAGGGTGCATTCAGAAGCGATACGGCGCGTGGGACATGTCGATCTCGTTGCGATTGCAGGCACACGCGAGCACGAGACCGCTCAACTGGCCGAAGCCATGGGAGTTGAACGACACACCACCGACTATCGCCAGCTAATCGAGGACAAGAGCATCGATGCTGTGCACATCTGTACTCCGAACGCGCTGCATCATCCCATCGCAATGGCCGCCATGAAGGCGGGAAAAGCGGTCCTCTGTGAGAAGCCGCTGACGATGAATGCCGCGGAAGCTCACGAGATGGTTCAGTACGCCGAGGCGAACGGAATTCCGAATTGCGTAAACCACAACCTCCGTTATTACCCGGTGGTTCAGCACATCCGCCGCATGGTCGAGAGCGGTGAACTCGGCGACATCTTAGTCGTGCAAGGGACCTACTCGCAGGACTGGCTGCTCTACGACACTGACTACAATTGGCGAATCGAAGCCAAAGACAACGGCCCTCTACGAGTCATGGGCGACATCGGCTCTCATTGGATGGACATGATCCAACACCTGACGGGGCTCAAGATCTCGGCACTGTGCGCTGACCTGGCGACGATTCATCCCACACGCAAGAGACCGAAGGTCGCCATCGAGACCTTTGCCGGCAAGACGCTCAATCCGGCCGATTACGAACAGGTGAAAATCGAGACCGAAGACTTCGGCTCGGTTCTGCTTCATCTCGGCGACCGCGCCCGAGGCTCATTTACCGTCAGCCAGGTTTCCGCGGGTTGCAAGAACAAGTTTGCCTTTGAGATTTTCGGCACCAAGTGCGGAGTCGGTTGGAATCAGGAGCGACCTGACGAGCTGTGGATCGGCCATCGAAATTCTCCGAACGAGCTCCTTATAAAGGACCCGTCATTGCTGCTCGGCGATGCAAAGACATATGCCGATCTTCCCGGCGGGCACTCGGAAGGCTACGACGATACTCACAAGCAGGTTTTCAAGCGCTTCTACTCGAAGGTTGCGAATCCATCGGCGCCTGTCGAATACCCTGTCTTCGCCGAGGGTCTCTGGGGCATGCACCTGCTCGAAAAGGTGCTGGAGAGCCATCAATCGCGGTCCTGGATAACGACTTAGGCACGCGCTAACGGTTGTGCAGGTGTGTATTTTCTTGCACTTGCTAAACTTGTGAATACCGCCATGCCGACTTTCCAGCAGCGCCAACAGGCCCTCTTCGACGCGCTCGAGAACCGGATTCTCGTGATTGACGGTGCGATGGGCAGCATCCTGCATGCCCAGTTGACCATCGACGACTATGGCGGCCCGCACCTCGAGAATTGCACCGACAACGTTTGCCGGGTGCGTCCCGACCTGATCGGTGCGATCCATCGTCAGTACCTGGAAGTCGGCGCCGAGATCATCGAAACGAACTCGTTCAACGGGCACCCGGTCTCGATGAGCGAGTTTCACCTCGAGAAGGAGGCTGCCGAGATCAACCGTCGCGCGGCCGAGATCGCACGCGAAGCGGCAGACGCTTATTACACGGACAAGAAGCCCCGATTCGTCGCCGGATCCATGGGTCCCACGACGCGG
>DASQVJ010000295.1:0-7871 GCA_035640835.1 Bryobacteraceae bacterium | reverse complement strand
TATTGCGGTTTCCGATTTCACCAGCATAGGTGAAGCCGAAAGACTGCACTGCTTCGGCCGGGTTCTGGAAGATGTTCGGTCCGGAGAGACGCGCCAACTGCTGTGGCGTGCCGGTGGTAACCGGAGCCGGAGCGTTCTTGTTGGTTCCATCCTTGAATTGACCGACCTGAGTCGCCCAACCGGTGACGTTGTAGTTCGTGGGCCATGTGCGTCCATGACCGACACTGACCGGGAGACCCGTGGTCTGCCGGTAAAGTCCAGCTAGCTGCCAGCCGCCGACGAGGAGGTTGGCGAAGGTGCCGGCGTTGCCGAAAAAGTGTCGTCCTTTGCCTAGAGGCAGATTGTAGACGTAGTTGGCGTTGAAGTTGTGCCGCTGATCGAAGTCGGACTCGGCGCGCATCAACTTGCGGTTGTACGGCGAAATGATGACTCCCCGCAGACCGTCGTTAGCGCTTTGCTGATTCTCCGTCACCGAACCGAGATCGAAGGAGTGCGACCAGGTCCAGTTGAAGTCGAACTGATCCCCATTGCGGAAGATCTTGCGAACGCTGGTCTGCATGGAGTGATAACTCGACGCGCCCACACTTCGAATGGCACGCAGATACGAGAACTGCGGACTATAGAAGGCGAACCGGCCGAGGCGGCTAGCCGCTGGATCGCCGAAGCGGTCCGTCGATTCCAGCCAGGCAGTGGAATCGGGGAATACCTCTTCCATCAGTCGCAAGGCAGCTTGTGTTGCGGTCAGACCACCACCAGCAAGACCGGGGAACATGTTCTCGAAATAAGGAATCGACCGGACCTGCGCGAGCTGCGCATCCGTCAGAGGTGCAACAACCTGGCGGCGACTATTCATGTTCATCTGCCCTACGAGCTGACGGGCAGCGTCGTACCAGGTGGAGCCAGACTGCGGATCACGGATGTTGAGCGGAGTTGCCAGATCCTCGCTTGTCATTGTGCGCCTTCCTTCGCTGGCCACGTATGCGAGGGTGAGCGTGAGGCCATTCTTGATCTCTCGTTGGAAAGAAGCGTTGAACCGCATCACGTAAGGAGCACGAAGTTTGTCGTCGAGTGAGTTGGTGATCTGGAAAATGTTGCCTTGGGTGACAGGGAAGCTCGCCGGAGGCGGTGGCGTGACGAGGCTCTGAGGGATATTGAAGGTGCCTGTGAAGCGCGGAGCATCGGCCAGGGTCAAGCGTCCCGAGGAGTTCTGAGTGTTGGTCGACAGTCCGAGCGCACTAGCGTCGAACGCGCGAATGAGACCCGCGCCGAAGACGTCATAGTACATACCCCAACCCGCCCGAAAGACGCTCTTGCCGGGGCCACCGAAAAGCAATTTACCGAGACCGCTTTGGCCTTCGGGCGAATACGCGATCGCAAAACGCGGCGACCAGTTATGCAGATCGTCGTAAAGCGGCCTGGCGTTCGGTGAAGTGATCAGATTGAAGGAGATTGGAGACAGCCCCGTTTGACCAGCCAACCCCGCATTTGCATTCGCTACTCGGGTGTCGAACCACTCACTAAGCGGAATGCTGGGACTTGTCTGGACCTTGTTTGCCTCATATACGGCCGGCCAGAACATGTAACGAACGCCGGCGGTGACCGTAAGCTGCCGATTCAGCTTCCAGGTGTCCTGGAAATAAAGCTCGCTTTCCTGTCCCACGAACTTGCGGGGGTTCGGGACTCCACGACCCAGCACCTGGACTTGGCCATTCTGCGGCAGGTAGTTGTACCGGCTGTTCACCTGCGTAACCAGTCCGAAAACCATGGAAACAGCATCATTAAAAGCGGTCCGGCTACCCGGCGAAATCGCGACGTTGTCGGCGCCCGTCGTGAACGGAGCGCTGAGGATCTGACCGCTGGAGGTCAGCCACGACGAATTGCTGCTTGCCCCGAAGTACGAGTTGTCGTAGGCCAACCGGTCGTTCGTGTATTGACGGAAGCTCCCGCCGAACTGGAAGTTGTGTGAGCCTTTCAGCCAGTTGAAATCCTGAGAGAGGTGATGAGTGGGTGAGGTGCGTTGGAAGGAACGCGTCAGGCCAACCGGATCGGAGAGTGGACGCCAAGTGACCGCTTCGTAGGTTCCGACACCTGCAGTCATGAGCTTCTGCCGCGTCAGACCGTAGCGCGTGGTGACGAGAAAGTTGGGACGGAGCGCACCATTCCATCCGACCGCGATTCCTTTGCTGTAGGTGAGGTCGCGAGAATTCGGAGGGGCGCCAGGAAACTGTGGAGCGAATTCCTCGGAATCCTGCTGGAGCTGGCCACGCGCGAAGAAGGAGTGCCTGTCATTCAGCACGTAATCCATGCGAGCGATATAGGTATCGAACTTGTTCTTGATCGGCGCATTAAAGCGGAAACCAGCAGTGTTCAAACCATCACCGGCGGTGAAGTCGTTCGGCATCGGGTAACTATTGAAGAGCTGCAGCGCGGCGGCGTTTGCGCCCGGAGCGTAGTTCAAGCGAGAAGCAAGCTCCTGCGGCGATACCTGGACGATGTTGCCTCCACGAGCGATGTACGAGGCGATGCCCTGACGCAGACTCGCCGTGGGCACGATGCGCTGTATGCTCTGCTCGAGCGAGTCACGGCGGCCTTCGTAGTTTCCGAACAGAAACAACTTGTTCCTGACAATGGGTCCACCAAGGCTCGCGCCACCGATGTTGCGATTAAGCTTCGGTGTGGGCAGACCCGCAACGTTGTTGAAGAAAGTGTTCGCGTTGAACTCACGATTGCGCAGATACCAGTAAGCGGATCCGTGGATCTCGTTGGTGCCGCTTTTCGTGATAAGAGTGACCTGCGCTCCGGAGCCTCTCGACGATTCGGCATTCGCGTTGGTGGTCACGACCCGGAATTCCTGAACGGAGTCGAGCGTGACGCGAAGGACGCTGGTGAATGCTGAGCGGGTCTGCTGATCGTTCACATCGACGCCATCAAGCGTGACATTGCTTTGATCGCTGCGGCCACCATTAACCACGCCGCCGCGATCTGTTGCCGCGTTTACGCCCCCATTGACCGTATCGGTGTCACCGACCCATGTGACTCCAGCCTGAAGCGACAAGATCTTTGCGACGTTGCGGCCTTCGAACGGGAGCTGAAGAATCGGCGTCGTCCCGAATGAATTCCCAAGCGTTGCATCACTTGTATTGATCTGGACAGCATCGGCAGTCACTTCCACTAACGTGGATGTAGAGCCGACATTCTCGAATGTCAGATTGACGGTTGAAGGTGTGTTGACGAGAAGTCGGACACCCTGGACAGAAACATCTGCGAAGCCCTGCTTTTTTGCCAAAAGGCGATACTCGCCTGGCGTGACTTGAGCGAGGTTGTAATAACCCTGCTCATCGGACGTCGTTTCGCGGACCTGATTAGTGGCGATGTTGGTGATCGTAATGGTGGCGCCAGGTACGGCAGCCCCACTCGGATCGAAAACGGTACCGTTTAGATTCGTTTGCGTCTGTGCAAACAACGAGATACATGGCAACAACAACATTGCTGCCAACACAGTTTTTAGAAACACAAGTCTACCCTTTCCCCTGTTAGACTTTGCAGTCCTCCGAGCTCCTTGCGTACGTAGCAGGGGCTCTCAGAGCAAACCCAAAAAAGAGGTTAAAAGTGTAGCATTGATTTCACGGTTTCTTCAAGTATTAGGAACCATACATAAACAGTCAAGCAACGAATACGTCATGCGATTGTAACGAATGGCCCATGGGCGTCAGACTTGGCTTCGTTTCGTCAAAATCCTCTTCTGACGCCCGCCGCTGACGAAAGCGAAGGTAGCATACGTTCTCGCGGTAGGAATTCCTTCCCGCCTTGTCCCGGCTCTCGTCACAATTGGCTTGTATTTTTCTGCTGGCTAATATAAGCTAATTCCACTTTAAGCGGCGAACGTGCTTCAGGCCGATATGCGTTTACTTTGGTCCGCGCGCCACAAGTCCATAGGCATGCTAGACCATAGCACGCAATATTCTTTACCGATCATCTGTATTCGTCCGCCTTACGAAAGGAGCAACTGATGAATCCAAGTCGAATTCCCCGGTTTTGTCTCGCCGGTGCGCTAGCCTGCTTGTATCTTCTATCGCAGCTCGATGCTCAGAGCTACCGCGCCAAGATCTCGGGTATCGTCACAGACCAGACGGGCGCCGTTATACCTGGCGCCACCGCAACTCTCGCAAACATCAACACGGGAATCAAAGTTGTCCGCAGTACGAGCGAGAGCGGTCTCTTTGTCTTCGATCTCGTTGACCCTGGAACCTATGCTGTGACCATCGAAGCGACGGGCTTTTCGAAGTTTATTCAGGAGAATGTCCAGGTCCAAACACGCGATGATTTAACGGTAAACGCCATAATGAAGCCCGGTACTGTTCAGGAGAGTGTGACGGTCTCCGATACTCCCGTGGCCGTACAGTTCACGACTGCGAGCCGGGATTTGACAATTGATACGAAGTTGGCCGAGGAGATACCGCGTTTCGATCGTAATCCCTTCAAGCTGACATTACTCGCGCCCTCCGCCGTGAATACCCGCGGCGAAATGATGCCATTCCACTCCTGGGCCGCAAATAGCGTCGACCTCGGCGGCGGCACGAACCTGAAGAACGATCTTCAGGTAGACGGCAGCCCGGTCGGGATTGGTCATAAGAACAGCTATCCGCCGAACACCGACGCGGTGCAGGAAGTTGTCGTCTCAACGAACAGCGTGGATGCAGAATCCGGGCACAGCGCCGGCGGTCTGATCAGCATGACGCTGAAATCAGGCACCAATGATTGGCATGGGACCGGCTTCTATCTCGGACGATATCCATGGCTCAATGCCATCGCGGATCGAACGAGAAACACGCGCATCGCCACGCGTCAACACACGTACGGCGGAACGTTGGGAAATCCGATCATTAAGAACAAGCTGTTCAGCTTCTTTTCCATCGAGTCCTGGAAGGTAGGAAACCCGCAGTCGTACGCGAGAACGGTCCCGACACCGCTGGAACGGCAAGGTGACTTCTCACGCTCGCTGAGCATAAACGGCGCCCCGCGCATCATCTACGATCCTTGGAGCACGAGATTCGATCCCGCTACCAACAGCTATACGCGCACGCCCTTCCCAGGGAACGTGATACCGCGGGAACGCTTCGACCCGGTCGCCGCCTCCCTGCTCGGCTCCTTCTGGGATCCCAACAACCCGGGTGACAACATCAGCGGCATTAACAACTTTCGTGTGGGCTTCTTCCAGACGTACACCTACTACAATTTCTCGGAACGTGTCGACTATCACATCAACGACAACGTGAGAGTGTTCGGCCGCGTCGGGCGCTATCACGTTCAGGACCTGCAGAACGATCCGACTCCCAATAAGTCGCAACTGTTCGTGCCCACCGGCACGCTTAGAGAAGCAATGCAGGTCTCCGGAGATGCGGTCTGGACGGTAACCCCAAGCACCATCGTCAACTTTCATGGTGATTGGCATAAAGTGGTCGACGCCTACGTATCGAAGCCTCTTCCTGACGGCGGATGGGCCAATATATGGCCCGGCAACAACTGGTACGAGGCGTTCCAGAAGGCCTCGCCTGGCGTTCCGCTGTACTTCCCAAATATCGATATTGGCGGCAGCGGGTACGGAGGCGGAGGCTTCTACTGGAATCAGGAACCGAAAGGAGAAGCCATTAGCGCCAAGATCTCGCAGCAGCGTGGGTCTCATTACCTGAAGGCAGGCCTCGAATATCGGCGAAGTTACGGGCTCAGCTTCGTGTCCAATACGTCCCGCTTCAACTTCCCGGCCAGCCTGACAGCGAACACGCCGGTAAACCCGAACACAATCGATACGGGCAGCGCGGTTGCATCGTTCCTGCTGGGCGCAATGAACCCGGACACCACCCAGATGATCGGAGGACCTGCTCCGGATCCGCACATCAAGTATTACGGCATGTTTTTCCAGGACGACTGGAAAGTCAACCGGAACATCACGCTCAATCTCGGGCTGCGGAATGACTTCGAGACCGGATTTTACGATCCCCAGCGGAACTTCGCCAGAGGCCTCGATTTGTCCGCCCCCGTTCCGGAGATGAACGCGAATCCCCCTCAGATGCCCGCGCAAGCTCTTGCCTTGGTCGGACCCAACTATTTCAAGTGGAACGGCCTCTATCGGTGGACTGGCGACGGCAATCCGAGTCGCATGTGGGACCCGCAAAGATTTGCCCTTCAGCCTCGCGCCGGCATTGCTATTCGAATCACTGACAGGACTGCGTTCCGTGCGGGCTACGCGCGGTACATAACTCCAATGGAATTGGGAGTCATCACTCCACCGATTAACGGGTTTGAGACGATCGGCTTCCTCTCGCCTCCATACTTCGGCGTCACCGGTTTCCAGAATCCCGCGCCGCTGCTCGACGGTGTTCCGCAGGCCAGGTTCGTGGACCCATACCCGGCCAACAGCAACCCGCTGCTCCCGATCAACGGCAGAGCTGCCGGCACCAATGTCGGTCGCGGTCAAACCTCGGGCATGTTCTGGTACCCAACGAACCTCCGGCGGCAGCGAAACGATCGACTCAATTTCAACATCCAGCATCAATTCCCGGGTGAGTTCGTCGCCTCTGTTACCTGGTTCATGAATTTCGGCGACCAGCACTACACACGAGCGCTGAATGAGATCGATCCTCAAATTCGCGTCCAGCAGCAGAACGCGCTCAACCAACCGGTTGACAATCCGTTCTTCAACTACTTGACGCCCCAACTCTTCCCCGGCCAGCTAAGAAGTCAAAGGCAGGTACCACTCGGCACACTGCTGAGACCCTACCCGCAGTACGGCCCCCTCTACCAGATCGGCACCATCGGCGCGGGCGAGCGCTACCATTCGCTCGAACTGAAAGCCCAGAAGATGTACAGCAAGGGCTTCAACCTCCTGTTCGCTTATGTGTACATTCACGAAAAGCAGCAGATCAGCGACTTCAACGATGTCGATCTCTTCACGGGTTCGCTGCGGTGGCAGGCCAGCGACCAGCCCCGGCATCGCATCACGACCGCAGGCACCTGGGATCTACCATTCGGGAAAGGCCGTCCGATTCTCGGTGATGCTCCGAGAGTGCTCGATGCTGCGATCGGCGGCTGGAAACTCGCTGGTGTCTGGACGTTCTCGACGGGCGCGTACATCCGGTTCGGCAATTTAATCGCGAACGGCAACCCTTGTGTCGACAATCCCACTTCGCAACGATGGTTCGACACGAATGCGTTTTCGAGATTGCCTGCAAATACGTACGTCATCCGCACGAACCCCTTGCAGTACGATTGCCTGACCGGGCCAAAGTTCTCGCAACTCGACGCTACCCTAATGAAGGACTTCGCGGTGACAGAAAGGGTCCGTCTCGAACTGAAGATGGCGGCTTACAACGCAATCAACCGGTTGAATCTCGCCGGTCCGAACACGGATATCAACAGCCCTCAGTTGGGCCAGGCGCTGTTCCAGGGAACGCCGTCATCCACCTTCGGCGCGCAGCGGCAGGAGTTGGGTAACATCACTGGACGGCAGGTGGAACTCGGACTGAAGATACGCTTCTGAGTTGTATCCTCTGAGTTGTACAATCTGACTCTTGTGCGGCGGGTTCCTCACTGGTTCCCGCCGCTTCGGCTTATGGCTTCCTTCACACGCCGCGCAGCGTTGACCCTCCTCAGCTCTCCTCTCCTCGCACAGCAACCAGCTTCGCAGGGCAATGGAATGGCATCGCGGAGCGTCAGGCCGACACGCCGCAGCAAGCCCTCCGGACTTCCGTTCCATTCGAAGTTCAAGGACGTCGGAGTGGAGGCGGGACTCACCCACCCTGTTATCGCCGGTCATGCCGAACGCTGCGACTACATCATCGAAGCAATGAGCTGCGGCGTCGCGTTCATTGATT
>DASQVJ010000294.1:0-7324 GCA_035640835.1 Bryobacteraceae bacterium | reverse complement strand
CCAGCGCTGCCCCCATGGTTCCAAGTCCTGCGCCCACCAGTAGCAGGATGAACGCCAGCCGCGCGATCCAGCGCACTCCGGCACTCAACGCGCGTCGGGTAAACTTCCCCCGCGCAATCAGGACCGCTTTGTACCCGTTGGTGAGCGCAAACACCACCATCTCGAGCGCGCAGATGGCCAGGGTCGGAGCGAGGTTGGCCATCCGGAGATACCTTTCAAGCGGGATCGCCAACGCCCACAGCACGATCGCAAACCCGAGCCCTGTGAGCAGATGAAGCCCGATGACAGCTCGTGCCGGTTGCTGCCAATCATGCTGTTCGCCGACCGCTCGAATAGTGGCTCGACCGAACAGGGTCAGGATCACCATCCCTGCCCAGCTGGACATCGTTGCTGCGAGCGTGAACTCGCCGTACGCCGAAGCGCCAAGCGTGCGCGTCAGAAAACCTGCGGAGATCAGGCCCGTTGGAAGTGCCAACCCCTCCGCGATCAAAATCGCCGCCGATCCGCCCAGCACGCTGCGCGTCGCCGAGGCTGCCCGATCCGTCTTGTCAGCGACTCCTGCGCTCAACACGTCCGCCGCTGAAACTTCTCACGAGCCGTGGCATACGCCGCTTCGATCTGGTCGACAAACGTGCGCATCGAAAGGTGCTCTAAGGCAAAGGCTCTTGCAGCCATACCCATCCCTTCGGCCAAATTCCGCTTGCGCAGCAGATGCAACAGTACCTGCGCGAGATTTTCCGAGTCTCCGGGCGCAGCCAGGAAACCTGTTTCACCCTCGCGAACCACTTCCTTCATCCCTCCGATACGGCTCGCAATCACCGGGGTCCCGCGCATCATCGCCTCGGAGATCACGACCCCGAACGGCTCAGGACATATCGAGGGGACCACTTGAACCCACGCGTCATTGAAAGTGCTCTCCATCTCTGGACGCGTCAGTTGGCCGAGAAAAGTGACACGGTCGGATATGCCGGCTTCGTGTGTGAGGGCCTGCAGACGCCCAAGCTCGGGTCCCGATCCAGCGATTCGGAGAATCGCATCAGGTAGCTCCGTGGCCACTCGCAAAAATGCCTTGACAAGGACCTCGCAGCCTTTCTCTTCTACCAGGCGGCCCGCAAACACCACCGTCGGGGGGCTAGTCAACGGAGGGCGTACCTCACGATCCGGCGTACCGTTCCATACGCGCTGCACCGGACTCCAACCGTTCAGCTCCAACTCGCGCCGGAGTGCATCGCTGTTGGCGATCGTGTGTGAGATGTACTTCCGCCACATGTTCAGTTGAGCCAACTGGGCCATGCGAAACGGAAAGTCCCACGGTGGGATACAGCCATTGCCCACACACGCCAGACCCGCGGGGATCTGACAAACGCTCTTGTCCGGCAAAAGCTTCAAACCATTGGGACAAATCGCGCGATACCAGGTGACGTGGTACAGGGTCGGCACTTCTGCCAGTGCTGGAAGTACGGCAGCCGAGATCTGTGTCAGAAACATCCGTAGATGCACTAGATCCGGAGCGAAGTCTTGAAGAATGCTCCGGATCTTCCGTGCAGCATCCCGGTTGTAAGTGGCGTGAAGGGCGGTGAAGCGGCCGAGGTATCCGCGGCAGGTGTAATCGGCGATCGCGTCCGGGTGGTCAGCGCCGACGTCGCAGGCCAGAATCCTCACGTCGTGGCCGCGCCTTCTGAGCTCGTCGCGAATGGACCGGGTGATATTCTCAGCCCCTCCAATCGGGCTCGCGAAATCGTTCACCAACAGAATTCTCAATCGCTACCCTCAATTGCGGTCGAGCAACTACGGAACTTTCCCCTGAGAACAGGGCTTTCTGCACTAACGCCGCAAGAACAAGTTGAACGAATAATAGTAAAGCACGAGGTTAGGCAAAATTCCGAATTTAGTACCAATCAGTGGTTCGGTCTAAGGCAGGTACAGTGTGTTGACGGTCATAATCCCGGTCTATAATTCCGACCGGATGTTGCGGGAGTGTTTGCTTGCTCTGGCGGCCGGTGATGAGCAGCCGGAAGAGATCATAGTGGTGGACGACGGCTCGACGGACGCTAGCGCGGCCACGGCAACCTCGTTTGGCGCCAATGTGTTATCAACTGGCGGTCGTCGTGGTCCTGCCTTTGCTCGCAATCTCGGAGCAAAAGCCGCCAAGGGGAACATACTGCTTTTTCTGGATGCCGATGTCTGCGTACATCAAGACACGATATCCAGAATCAGAGATCTCTTTCGGCACGACGAAACGCTCGATGCCGTCATTGGGGCTTATGACGACTCACCTGCCGAGCCCGATTTCCTCTCGCAGTACCGCAATTTGATGCACTGTTATGTCCACCGGATCAGTCGTCGCGAGGCAAGCACTTTCTGGACGGGGTGCGGTGCAATTCGGCGGGAGATCTTCCTCGCCCATGACGGGTTCGATGATGCTTACGGCCGGCCGGCCATTGAAGACATTGAACTTGGCTACCGCCTCCACGCAAGCGGTCGACGCATCCTGTTGGATTCCGATATTCAGGTAAAGCACCTGAAGCGGTGGACATTCTGGAACCTCGTAAAGACCGATATTTTCGACCGAGGCATCCCGTGGACAGAGCTCATTCTGCGTCATCATCAGCTTCAGAATGACTTGAATTTGCAGTTGAGCCAGCGTGTCAGTATCGCCCTCGTTTATCTATTAGTGCTGGTGGCCTTAGCCGCGGCGCTGGTGAGCGGAGGCACTTTTCTACTGCCGTTCTTCGCGGTGCTGCTCCTCGTGCTAAGCACTTGTTGGGCGGAGACCGCTCGATTTGAAGCGGGCGCAACGGCGAAACTCACAGTTGGCGCCGTGCTTTTGTTGATGGGAATTCTTGCACTTGCGCACGGGATGGGATGGATCCTGCCCCCTCTGGCTGCGGGTTACGCTCTGCTTTTCCTGCGCCATCGATACGCCTATTCGAACATGACGATGCGCCGTCGAACGGGACTGCTCTGGGGATTTTATGCCGTCTTCGCGATGGCCTCCTTTCTCGCCTATCTCCCATCACATCCGCTCATCTTTTTGTTCTTTTTCCTGCTCGCAGCTTTGGTCGTAATCAATAGCCAATTTTATGTGTTCCTGGTGCATCGACTAGGCTGGCTGTATGCCGCGGCCGCAATTCCTTTCCATCTACTCTTCCATTTCTATAACGGGATCTCGTTTATCAGCGGCTTCGTCCGGCACCACTTAGCGTCTTTTCGTACTCCGGCTAAAGCGCAAACCCGGGAGCAACGGCTCACGCCTCACGTATAACCGGTCATGACCAAGCCTCTGGTATCGGTCATTATCCCGACCTACAATCGGCCGGAGAGGCTGGCAAAGGTTTGCCTCCCGGCTTTGAAGGCTCAGACACATCGAGAGCTCGAAGTGGTCCTGGTAGACGACGGAAGCGAGCCGCCCCTGCACCATGACCTGCTACGGGAGTTTGCTCCCGGTACCATTCGGCTGGTGCGGAAGGGAAACGGCGGACCCGCTTCGGCCCGAAACTGCGGCGTCGAGGTTGCCCGAGGCGAGATCCTGGCCTTCACGGACGATGACTGCGCACCCGAACCAACCTGGGTGGAGAAGCTGGTCGCACGTTTGATCGACAAGCCATCGGCCGCGGTCGGAGGCTGGACAGTGAACGCGGTATCAGGGAATGCCTTCTCCGAAGCGAGCCAGCAACTGGTCTCGTACCTTTACCACTACTATCGAAGCCGGCCCTACCGTGGGCTCTTCTTCACCAGCAATAACTTCGCCGCTTATGCGAGCAAGGTACGCGCGATGGGCGCCTTCGACCTTCGCTACCCTTTGGCTGCCGCCGAGGACCGCGACTTCTTCGATCGCTGGCGCGAAGCCGGTCTTGCCATGATCGCCGAGCCAGACGCAGTGGTTCATCACTACCACCAACTCTCTTGGAGCCGCTTCTGGCGCCAGCATCACAACTACGGCCGCGGGGCCTACCACTATCGCCACGCGCGCGCCGACCGGCACAGCCAACCTGTTGAGGTCGAGCCCGTTCGGTTCTACTGGGACCTCCTGACCTATCCGTTCACGACCAAGCCCACGCTCGAGGCGGCCAGGCTCTCAGCTCTGCTCTTCATCTCGCAGGTCGCGAACATAGCCGGATTTTTCCACGAGCAACGTTCGTCTGCTCAGTAATCAAACGCCGGAAGGGAACGTCTCCGGAACCTCTTCGCGAACCCGCTCGCTCACTGGATCAAGCGCTTGCAATGCAGACGTTTCGTCCAGATGAATCACGGCGTCGAACTGATCAGCGATCTGAGCATGGAAGTAGTGACTCTGACGCTCGGTCTCCGGCCGGTAGATCACGCCGATGGCCCGCTCGAGCCGCGGCGGTACGCGCAAGACCTCGCGTAAGTCGCTATCTGATTGCGTTAGCACCAGGAAATTCGGGTCCGGCACCTGATGAAACAGCTCCTCGTAGCTGCCTGGCAGCCCCGGACGAACCCTTTTTCGTTCGTACGGTTTGCCCCAATCTGAGGCAGCCGTCACCGTCCCGGTATACGTGGTGAACCCGATCAACACGGCGTCCGTCCCATGCCGCTCTCGCACGAGCTGACCCACGTTCCACTCGCTCCGATCGGTACGCTCGGTCGCACGAGCATCGCCGAGGTGCGAATTATGTGCCCACACAACGATCTTGCTCCGGCCGACCTCCCGATCGAGGTGTTCGGCAAGCGCATCGAGGGTGTCGGTCATGTGCTTGTCCCGCAGGTTCCACGAGGACGTGCGGCCCCGGAACATAGCCCGATAATATTCTTCGGCATTCTTCACCAGTCGTGCATTCTGCTCGGCATAGAAGAACCTGTCGGCCGCGATCAGGCCGTCACGCTGTGCGTATTCACTGGCTCGACGCTGCAGCTCCTTGAGCTGAGCGATAACCGCATCCTCACAAGACTCGACAACCCCGACGCTTGCAGCGAAACCGTATTCCTGAGGTTCTTCACCGAAATCCTCGAAGCACGCGTAGCGGTACCGCGCCCGCTTCGCCGCTTCCGGATCGACTTCCTCGAGGTAGCGCAGCACCTCCTGGACGGACGCATTCAGGCTGTAAAGATCCAGCCCATAGAATCCGACCCGGGGAGTCCGTGAGGCGTTCTCGTCGCGCAGCCACTCGACGAAGCTGCGAACAACGACATTCCGCCACATCCATAGGGGGAAGCGCTTGAAATCGCCCAGTGCCTGGTCCGCATTCCGATCGGCGCTCTCCCAGCGAACATAGCGATTCACCCGGTACGCGTCCGGCCAGTCCGCCTCGACCGCCACCGCATGGAACCCTTTTTCCCGAATCAGCCTGCGCGTAATTCTTTGTCTGACATCGTAGAACTCGTGCGTCCCGTGCGACGCCTCACCGAGCAGCACGAAACGCTTATCGCCTACGAGTGCCATCAGGGGATCGTAATCCGTGTCCTCACCGCTCAGCGGTTTCAGCGTCCGTCGTATGGCCTCGACCGCCCTTTGGTCCCGCATGCTTGTTCGCCCTCACCTGTAAAGAGGCACCCCCAGCCCGAATCGTTAGCCCGTGTCCCTGTTTCGAGGAGGGACCGAAGCCGCTGCACTGAACCCCGAGCCCCCGATTAAACTGAAAAAAACACATGTGGTTCCTGCTTCTCGCCTTCTGGCTCCAAGCCGCATCGGCCGACGACCAGCCTCGTACCTCTGTCGAGGGTTTCGTCCTCAACGCTGCGACAGGCGAGCCCATCCGACGCGCGCAGGTTCGACTCCTACCCGTCGAAGGTGCACTCTCCCCACCCTCCACACTCACCGACGCCGCAGGACACTACGCCTTCACCCCCATCTCCCCAGGCAACTACTTCCTTGCCGCCGACCGCGACGGCTACGTCTCGGGTAGTTTCGGCCAGCGCAAACCCGGTCGAGCACCCAAGACCCTCAACATCGCCGCCGGACTCAAACTCCGCGACATCAACATCAAGCTTGAGCCCACCTCCGCCATCTCCGGCCGCATCACCGACGATGAGGGCGAGAAGCTCGCAAATGTCACCGTCCTCGCGCTACGAGCCGTCGTTTCTACCGGCGGACGCCCCATCTATCACGCATTCGCAAGCGCCACCAGCAACGATCTCGGCGAGTATCGCCTCTTCGGCCTGGAGCCCGGGCGCTACTTCATCGCGGCTCATTCCCTCCGATCCGGCCGAGGCCTCATCTACCCTCCGACCCTCTACCCCGACACACCCGAAATCGCTCGAGCCACGCCGATCAACGTGACGGCTGGTGCCTCCATCCCCTCCATCGACTTCCGGATGCCGGCGACCTCCGCCGCGACACTGAAAGGTCGAGTCTCCGCCAATACCGCCGTCACCGGCGGCAGCGTCCAACTTGCGATGCGCGGAGGCCTCGGCGTGATCGGCAACTACCACGCATCGATTCAACCTGACGGCACGTTCAACTTTGCCAACGTACCCCCTGGTCCCTATTCGCTGGTCGGCAACGCTAACTCTGAAGGGAAACAATTGACAGCCAGTATGCCCCTCGACGTTACGCCAAACACGACCGACCCAGTGGTGCTGACGTTCCAACCCGCCACCCCTGTGAAGGGACGCATCGTGTTTGAGGAGGCCCCCAAAGATATCCCAATCGGGCTCCAAGTCATGTTCGAAAGCAGGGACCCTATGTTCGGTGGCAGCTCCACCTCAGTCCGAGACAATCTAACGTGGACTTACGATCTGGCCCAACCCACGCAGTACTGGCTCGATGTGCTCGGCCTGCCCGATCGTTACTACCTGAAGTCCGTTAGCGCCGGCCGCGAAGATCTCTACGACAAGGGCCTCGATCTCACCAACGGACCTCCGGGACCAGTCGAGCTCTTGATCTCGAATAAAGCCAGCTCGCTTCAAATCACCGTGACAAACGAAGGCTCCCCGTTCTCGAACGCGACAGTTGTGTTGGTTCCCGAAGGTGTGCGCCGGACCCGCTCACGTCTCTTCCGCTCGGCCCTCAGCGATGCGTCCGGAAAGTGCAGATTTATGGGCATCACGCCTGGCGAATACAAGCTGTTTGCGTGGGAATACGTACCCGGCGGCAACTATGAAGATGCCGACTTCCTCGAGGCGCAATCACGAAACGGCAAAGCGATCGCGCTTCGAGAAGGCGTACGCGAGGACGTGACTCTCACGTTAATACCGGACGAGCAGTGACTCGAGGTGACATCGGTGATGCTTCGGTTCCAGTACCCCATGGCGCTTTTCATGCAACAAACCTGTACCCGAGTCCGTCGAGAATAAGCTTCCCATCGCGCAGTGCGAGCATTCAACCCGCTGCGGACTATTGGTCGAATTGTCAATGGATGGT